>SEEY01000532.1 GCA_004211235.1 Rubrivivax sp. | reverse complement strand
TCGCCGTCATCATCAGCCGCGCCATGGGCCTGTCGGACCCCCGTTCCTATGGCTCGGGCAACCCCGGTGCCACCAATGTGCTGCGCTCGGGCAACAAGGCCGCGGCCGTCCTGACCTTGGTGTTCGACGCCCTCAAGGGCTATCTGCCCGTGCTGGCCGTGTTCATCTGGGGACCGAGGTTCGGTCTGGGTGAAGGCACGGCGGCGCTGGTCGGCCTGGCGGCCTTCCTCGGCCATTTGTGGCCGGTGTTCTTCCGCTTCCAGGGCGGCAAGGGCGTGGCCACGGCGGCCGGCGTGATCTTTGGGCTCAACCCCCTGCTAGGGGTTGCGACGCTGGCGACCTGGCTCATCATTGCCTGGTTCACGCGCTACTCGTCGCTCGCCGCCATCGTGTCGGCCGCGTTTGCGCCGATGTATCAGTTGCTCATTTGGGAAGCCGGCCCGACGGCGCTCGCCCTGATCATGATGGGCCTGCTGCTGGTGTGGCGCCACCACGCGAACATCCGCAAGCTGCTGGCCGGCACCGAGAGCCGGCTGGGGTCCAAGGCCACGCCCGCCCCATCCCAGACCGCAAAACCCACCCATTCCACGAAACACCGGAATAAAAAAGCATGAGCAAGCAAGAAATCGAACGCTTCGACGTTGGCGCCCGCATGTCGGAGATGGCCGTGCACAACGGTGTGGCCTACCTGGCCGGCCAGGTGCCGTCGGACACCAGCGTCGGCATCGAGGACCAGACGGCCCAGGTGCTGGACGCCATCGACAAGCTGCTGGAGCGCGCCGGCTCGAACAAGAGCCGCATCCTGCGCGCCGAGATCTTCCTCGCCAACCGCGACGACTTCGCCGGCATGAACACCGCCTGGGAAGCCTGGGTCTCGCCCGGCCACACGCCGCCGCGCGCGACCGTCATCGCCGGCCTGGCGCGGCCGGAGTGGAAGGTCGAGATCCTGGTGACGGCGGCGGTCTAACCGCAGGGTCAGCCGGCGCCTTGGTTGTCGCGCGCTGCGCGCAGGCGCCAGAAAGCCACGTCGATCAGCTGCTCCGCGCCAGTGCGCGCGTTGACCAGCCAGAACTGACTGCCATCGGCGCTGATGCGCGCCACCTCGCCCTCGTGCCGCCCGGCGCTGACACGCTGACCCAGCGCATTGGCCGGAAAGCTCGGCTCGCGCGCCAGTTCCACCAGCGGGCGCGCCGCGCGCTCGTCCCCCGCCAGCCTCAGCCGCTGCACCAGCGGCGCCAGCAGGGGGCTGGCCGCATCGGCTGGCGACACGAACAACACCAGCTTGGCCTGTGCCCGGCTCAGCGCGACGTTGAGCAGGCGCTGCGCCGCTTCGCCATGCAGAAACGGCTGCGCACCGTCGGCCGGGTCGAACAGCACCACCGGCGCTTCGCTGCCCTGCGCGCGGTGCACCGTGCTGACGCGCAGCGACTCGGGCAGCCCGCGTGCGCGCAGCCGCTGACGGATCAGCGCGCGCTGGGCGCGGAACGGCGTCAGCACGATCAACTCCTCGGGCCGCCACGCGCCACGGGCCAGCGCCTCTTCCAGCAGCGCAGCGATGGCCTCTGCCGACTCGCGCCGCACCGGCCCGCGCTCGGCGGCCACCCAGCCGCCGTCCGTCTTCACGCGGTGGAGGTGGACATGCACGTCGGCGGCGATGTCGCCGAGCTTGCGCCGTCGTGCGGCCTGCCAGTCGGGTGAAGCCGCAGCATCGGCCGCCACGCGCAGCGCGCCGTCGTAGAACAGCTGGCTGACCAGCTCGCCGATGGGCGGCGCCATGCGCGACTGCTCGTCCAGCAAGGCCACGGAGGCACCTGCAAGCGGCATCTCCGCAAACGCCGAGCGGCCCAGCCAGCGGCGCGCCAGCCGGTCGTCGCTGCGCAGCACGGGCGACAGCTGCTGCGGGTCGCCCGCGAACAGCCGGGCCCGGCCCAGCGGCATCAGCACCAGCGCATGCGCCAGGCTCACCTGGCTGGCCTCGTCGAACACCAGCAGGTCGAAGGGCGGCTCGCCCTCGGCGCTCAGCTCGCGCAGGGATTTCAGCGTGAAGGCGGCGCGCGTCGTCGTCATGCTGGCCAGGCGGCAGCGCTGCAGCACCTTGAGCGACGAGACCCGCAGCTCGTCGCGCAGCGCGGCCACGCGGTCGGCCCAGGCCTTCAGCGCCAGTGCATCCCGGGCCAAGGGCCGTTGGCCTTCAGCGCGGGCGAGGCGGGCAATCAGCTCGCGGTCCTGCGTCGGGATCAGGTGCTCGCGGCCAGCGTAGGCCGCCGCGTCGAAGCGCGTGCCCAGGCGCTGCACGGCGTCGCGCAGGTGCTCGCGGCGCCCCTTGTGCAGGGCCTTGTCGACGGCCAGCGTCGCCTGATCCACCGCCTGGTTGGTGGTGGACAGCAGCAGCACGCGGGCCTGCGGCTGGCGGTCCAGGTATTCGGCCAGCAGCACGCCCAGCGTCGTCGTCTTGCCCGTGCCCGGCGGGCCCCAGAGGAAGCCGCTGCTTTGGTGAGTTAGCTTGAGTGCCGCGCGCTGCGCCGGGCGCAGCCAGCGGAAGGGCTCACCCGTCAGCGTGCTGTTGTTGTCGACCGGCTGCGGGTTCGACAGGTCGGGCAGACAGGCCAGCGCCTGTTCGGCCCATGGCGTGTCGTACCAGGCATCGGCCACGGCGTTCAGAAAGCGCGGCGGGTAGAGGCGGATCAGGTGGCCCGCAGAGGGCGGCGGGCCGCTGGCGTTCTGCAGCACGAGCTGGTCGTCCTCGGCCACCACGGCCAGCACGCTGGCGCCGCCTTTGGTGGGTGCGCCCCACCATGCCGAGGCGCCGTCCAGACTGTCGTCCAGCAGCGCCTGCGCGGAAGCCGCGCCGGGCCGTTGGCCCTCGGCGAACACGTAGCCCGCCTCCAGCGTCACCCGCCACAGCACGCCGTCGCGCTCGCTGTGCAGCACCTTGAAGTCGTAGTACTCGGGGGTTGCGGACAGCTCGGCATTCACGGCCGCGCGGATGTCGGCAAGGCTCATCGCAAGGGGGCGGGTTCAGGGAGGCGGGACTTTAGCCGCAGTGCTACTGCGGCAGCTTCGGCGGATTGCGATGCGGCGTCAGCCGCAGTTCGACGCGCCGACCGGTGGCCGGATCCTCCCAGACCAGCCGGGCCGGTTCGTCCCAGCGCGTGACGATCATCGGTTCGGCGAGCAGCCGCTCGGGGTTGCCCAGCAGCAGACGAGCCTTGATGCGAGCGCGGTCGGCGCCCTCGGGCGTCGTCACAAGGTCGATAGCCAGTGCCTCGCGCGCGTCCCCGGGTTGCGGGCTGGCTTGCATTCGCATGCGTTCGCCAACGGGCCCCAACAACCGCAGCCCCGCCGGCGCGGGCGTCTTCAGGTTG
>SEEY01000531.1 GCA_004211235.1 Rubrivivax sp. | reverse complement strand
GCCGGGCGCGGGGCCGAGGCGCAAAGTGGCAGGGGCGGCGATCTTGTCCATGGGGCGAAAGATAGTGATCAATGCCCCGGGGATAAACGGGCGCGAAAGTGACTCACTTTTCCTGCGCGAGGCGGCCCGCCGCGCCTTGTCGCTTCCTGCCTGATCCACCCTTCGGAGATAAAAAGAAATGCAGTCCACCACCCCTCGCTCCCAACCCTTCAACCGCCGCGCGGGGCTGATCGCCGGCGCCGCCGCCGTCATCGCCCTGGGCGCCATCGGCTTTGCGCAGTTCGGCAGCGGCACCGCAAAGGCCACGCCGGCGCCCGCTGCGCCGCCGGGCACGCCGGTCTCGGTCGCTCAGGTTCTCAGCCAGGACGTGGCGGCGTGGAATGAGTTCTCCGGCCGGCTGGAAGCCGTGGAGCGCGTCGACGTGCGGGCCCGCGTGTCGGGCGCCGTGCAGGCCATCCACTTCCGCGAGGGCAGCCTGGTGAAGGCGGGTGACCTGCTCGTCACCATCGACCCCGCGCCCTATCAGGCCGACGTGGCGCGCTTCGAGGCGCAGGTGGCCGCCGCACAGGCGCGCGTGACCTACTCGCAAAGCGAGGCGGCCCGGAGCAAATCGCTGTGGGAAGACCGCGCCGTGGCCCGCCGCGAGTTCGATGAGAAGGACAACGCCGCCCGCGAGGCCGCTGCCAACCTGCGCGCCGCCCAGGCCGCACTGCAGTTGGCGCAGCTCAACCTGAGCTACACCCAGGTGCGCGCACCGGTGGCCGGCCGCGTCGGCCGGGTCGAGGTGACGCAGGGCAACCTCGTCGCCGCCGGTGCCGGTGCGCCGGTGCTGACGACGCTGGTGTCGGTCAGCCCGATCTATGCCAGCTTCGACGCCGACGAGAAGATCGTGCGCGAGGCGCTCGCTTCGTTGCCCAGCGGCGCAACCGAGCGCCGCGGGCTTGAGCGCATTCCCGTCGAGATGCTGGGCGGCAACGACGGGTCCGCGACCGGCCGGCTGCAGCTCGTCGACAACCAGGTCGACGCCAAGAGCGGCACGCTGCGGGTGCGGGCCGTGTTCGACAACAAGGACGGCGCTCTGATGCCGGGCCAGTTCGCCAAGCTGCGCATGGGCCAGGCAAAGAATGAAGCCGCCCTGCTGGTCAACGAGCGCGCCGTCGGCACCGACCAGGACAAGCGTTATGTGATCGTCGTCGGTGCCGGCAACCAGGCCGAGTGGCGGCCGGTGACGCTGGGCGCCAACGTCAATGGCCTGCGTGTCGTCACGAGTGGACTGAAGGCCGGCGAGCGCGTCGTCGTCGGCGGCGTGCAGCGCGTGCGGCCCGGGTCGGTGCTCGCGCCCAAGGATGTCTCGATGGACGCCAAGCCGGAACTCGCGGCACAGCAGGCAGCTGCCAAGGCGTCCTGACCGCCTCGTGACCTAAGCCTCCGCATCCCACAGAGAGCCCTGTCGGCGGGCCGGTCGTCACCTCGGTGATGTCGGCCCGCGGGGGGTGGCTTTGCCTTCGGAAAGAAAGAACAACATGAATCTCTCCAAATTCTTCATCGACCGCCCCATCTTCGCGGGCGTGCTGTCGCTGCTGATCTTCATCGGCGGCCTGCTGTCGATCCGCGCGCTGCCGATCTCGGAATATCCCGACGTCGTGCCGCCCTCGGTCGTTGTGCGCGCCCAGTACCCCGGCGCCAACCCCAAGGTCATCGCCGAGACGGTGGCCACGCCGCTGGAAGAAGCCATCAACGGCACCGAGGACATGCTCTACATGAGCAGCCAGGCGACCACCGACGGCCTGATGACGCTGACCGTCAGCTTCAAGCTCGGCACCGACCCCGACAAGGCCCAGCAGCTGGTGCAGAACCGCGTCAGCCAGGCCGAGGCGCGGCTGCCCGAAGAGGTCAAGCGTCTGGGCGTGACCACGGTCAAGAGCAGCCCCGACCTGACCATGGTCGTGCACCTGACCTCGCCCAACGAGCGCTACGACATGACCTACCTGCGCAACTACGCGCTGCTCAACGTCAAGGACCGCCTTGCGCGCATCCAGGGCGTCGGCCAGGTGCAGCTGTTCGGCTCGGGCGACTACTCCATGCGCATCTGGCTGGACCCGCAGAAGGTCGCCGAGCACGGCCTGTCGGCCAGCGACGTGGTGGCCGCCATCCGCAGCCAGAACGTGCAGGCCGCCGCCGGCGTGGTGGGCGCGTCGCCGGGGCTGCAGGGCATCGACCTGCAGCTGTCGGTCAATGCGCAGGGCCGGCTGCAGTCGGTCGAGGAGTTCGGCGACATCATCGTCAAGAGCGGTGCCAACGGGGCGGTGACGCGGCTGCGCGACCTGGGCCGCCTGGAACTCGGCGCGTCGGAATACGCGCTGCGCTCGCTGCTCGACAACAAGCCCGCCGTTGCGGTGCCTGTCTTCCAGGCCCCGGGCGGCAACGCGCTGGACATCTCGAAGAACGTACGCGCGACGATGGCCGAGCTGAAGGCCGCCATGCCCGAGGGCGTGGACTACACCATCGTCTACGACCCGACGCAGTTCGTGCGGGCCTCCATCGAGTCCGTCATCCACACGCTGCTCGAAGCGGTCGCGCTGGTGGTGCTGGTGGTCATCCTCTTCCTGCAGACCTGGCGCGCATCGGTCATCCCGCTGCTGGCCGTGCCGGTGTCCATCGTCGGCACCTTCGCCGTCATGCACGGCTTCGGATTCTCGATCAACGCGTTGAGCCTGTTCGGCCTGGTGCTGGCGATCGGCATCGTCGTCGACGACGCCATCGTGGTGGTCGAGAACGTCGAGCGCAACATCGCCTCGGGCCTGTCGCCGCGCGAGGCCACCTACCGCGCAATGCGTGAGGTCTCCGGCCCCATCATCGCCATCGCGCTGACGCTGATTTCGGTGTTTGTGCCGCTGGCCTTCATCACGGGCCTGACGGGCCAGTTCTACAAGCAGTTCGCGCTGACCATCGCCATCTCGACGGTGATCTCGGCGATCAACTCGCTGACGCTGTCGCCGGCCCTCGCCGCGCTGCTGCTGAAGGGACACGACGCACCGAAGGACGCACTGACCCGCGGCATGGACCGCGTGCTCGGCCGCTTCTTCGGCGGCTTCAACCGGCTGTTCGCCAGCGGCTCCGCCAAATACGGCAGCGGCGTGAAGACGCTGATGTCGCGCAAGGCGCTGATGATGGTCATCTACCTGGCGCTGGTGGCCGCTACGGCGGGCCTGTTCAAGGCCGTGCCCGGCGGCTTCGTGCCGGGGCAGGACAAGCAATACCTGATCGGCTTCGCCCAGCTGCCTGACGGTGCCACGCTGGACCGCACCGAGGACGTCATCCGCCGCATGACCGACATCACGCTCAAGACGCCGGGTGTCGAGCACGCAGTCGCCTT
>SEEY01000530.1 GCA_004211235.1 Rubrivivax sp. | reverse complement strand
GTACGGCAACGTGTCCACCAGCGGCGCCATCACGACGGGCCAGAGCTCCCAGGTGGCCGGCAACATCACCGGCGGTGCGGGCAACGTCTCCATCGGCTACGGTGCCACGGTCGCCGGCACCCTCACCACCAGCAGCGGCACCATCACGTTCGGGCAGAACGCGGTTGCGTCGTCGTGCGTCAAGTCCACCGGCAGCGCCAGCATCACGCTCGGCTACCAGGCCAGCATCAACAGCGTCTGCTGCGGCGCCAGCTGCACCAGCAGCTGCGTCGTCAACAACTCCACCTACGCGATGCCCGCCACCTGCGCCGGCGTGGCGCCGACGCTGACCTCCGGCGCCCGCTACAGCTTCGAGTCATATGACGTGCCGGGCTCCTACATCCGCCACCGCAACTATCTCGGCTATGTCGACCCGGTGTCGGCCAGCAGCGACGCGCTGACGAGGAACGACAGCACCTACATCGCCCGCCCCGGGCTGACCGATGCGACGTGCTGGTCGTTCGAGTCGGTCAATGCGCCCGGCTTCTACCTGCGCCACAACAACTTCGTCCTCAAGCTCAACACCTACAGCGCGACCGCGCCCTACCCGGCCGACGCCACCTTCTGCCTGCGCAGCGGCCTTGCCAACGCGACGGCCATCAGCTTCGAGTCGACCAACTACCCGGCCTACTACCTCCAGCACAAGGTCGACACCAGCATGATCCTGGCGACCACCGACGGCACCGCCGCCGTGAACGGCCGCGCCACCTTCTACCCGCGCCCGGGCCTGGCGCCTGTGGTCGAGCATTACGAACTGTCGGTGCCGACGGCCAGCCTTGCCTGCCAGGCCTCGACCGTCACGGTGACGGCCTGCGCCGACAGTTCCAGCCCGTGCGCGAACCCCATCAGCAATTTCGCCGGCCAGACAGCGACCCTGGCCACGTCGGCGGGCGCGCTCGGCGCCAGCACCGTCACCTTCGACGCCAGCGGCACCGCGACGACGACGCTCAGCCATGCCGCCGCCAGCGCCGGCAGCACGGCGACCGTGACCCTGTCGGGCGAAAGCACGCTGGCGACGTCGGCACGCCGCTGCTGCCCCGACGGCGTCAGCTGCAGTGCCGCCAACAGCTGCACCTCCAGCTTCAACACCGCCGGTTTCATCGTCGCCGCCAGCGCCAACGGCGCCGCCGCCACCGTGCCGGCGCAGACCGCGGGCACGATGTCGGGCAGCTGGACGTTGCGCGCCGTCAAGACCAACACGACCACCAAGGCCTGCGAGGCGGCGTTGAGCGGTGCCACGACGGTGAACTGGGGCGTGCAGTGCAACGACCCGGCAACCTGCTCCAGCGGCAATCGCATGACGGTGACCGGCAGCAGCGCGGTGGCGGTGGCCGGCAACGCCAGCGGCAGCAGCAGCGCCAGCACGGCCGTGCCGATGAACTTCGATGCGAACGGCAATGCGCCGTTCAGCTTCAACTACGCGGACGTCGGCCGGGTGACGCTGCTCGCCAGCAAGGCCGCAGGCGGCTCGCTGGTGGGTGCCTTGAGCGGCAGCAGCAATGCCTTCGTGGTTAAGCCGGCCGGCTTTGTGCTGTCGGCCATCCGCTGCACAAGCTATGTGGCCGGCGCCTGCGCCACCTCGGCCATCGCCACGCCGGGCAACAACCCGGGCGCGTCCTCCGCCAGCGGCAGCGCCTTCATGCCGGCGGGCAAGCCCTTCTCGGCCACCGTCACGGCCGTGGATTCAGCCGGCAACGCGACACCGAACTTCGGCCGCGAGGCCGCACCCGAAGGCGTCGCCCTGACCGCCGCGCTGGTGCAGCCGGCAGGCGGCAATGCGCCGGCCCTCAGCAACCCGAGTGCCTTCGGCAGCTTCACTGGCGGGGCCGCCACAGGCACCACCTTCGCCTGGCCCGAGGTCGGCATCGTCGCGCTGACGCCGGCCGTGGCCGACGGCAGCTATCTCGGCGCCGGCAACGTCACCGGCACGCCCAGCGGCAACGTCGGGCGCTTCGTGCCCGCAGGCTTCGACGTCGGCAGCTTCAGCGTCACGCACCGCAGCTCGATGGCCTGCAGTCCGGCGTCGACCTTCAGCTACATGGGCGAAGGCATGACGTTCCGGTTCACGCTGACGGCCCAGAACACGGCGGGCGCGACGACACAGAACTACACCGGCGCCTTCGCCAAGTTCGACCCCACCAACACCGCGAGCATCAACCTCGCCGGCATCTCCGGCAGCACCCTGTGGAAGCCGGGCGGCCGCATGACGACGGCCTTCGGCGCCGGCACCTGGAGCAACGGCGTCGTCAACGTCAGCATGACCGCCAACGGCCAGCGCGGCGCCAGCCCCGACGGGCCGCATCCCAACGCGCAGTTCGGCATTGCGCCTGTCGACAGCGACGGCGTCGGCATGCTCGCGTTCAACCTCGACACCGACTTCCCGGCCGACGGCGCAGACCGGACCCTGCTGGGGCAAGTGCCGCTGCGCTACGGCCGCCTGCGCCTGCAGAATGCGCTGAGCGGCGCCAACCGCGTGCTCAGGCTTCCGCTAACGGCCCAATACTGGGACAGCAGCACCTCCACCTTCAAGACCAACGACTTGGACTCCTGCACCCGCATCACCTCCGCCAACGTGAGCTTCGGCAACCTGCGCCGGCAGCTGACCGCGGCCGACGCAGCGATGAGCCCGAACAGCGTCACCGTCAGCCCCACCACGCCCACGTTCCTGACGCTTGCCGCCCCAGGCGGCGGCCGGGTCGGCAGCCTGGACATCGCACTGGCGCTCGGCTCGACCAACGCCGACGCCTCCTGCCTGAAGACCGCCGCCGGCTGGACGCCGACGGTTGCCGCGACGGCCGGCGCCAACCTCAGCGCGATGCGCGGCATCTGGTGCGGCGGCACGGCGGCGGCCAGTGACCCGAGCGCGCGCGCCACCTGGGGGCTGTACCGTGGGTCCGACGGCGTGCTCTACCAGCGGGAGAACTATTGATGCGCTGGCCCTGGCAAACCCGCCGCAGTCCGCAGCGCCTGCTGCTGCGCCGCATTGGCGCCCAGCATGCCTTCGTGCTGACCGACGCCAGCCGCGACGACGAGCCGGCACGCCTGCTGCGCTGGGGACTGCTGCCTGCCGCGAGGCGGATCCCCGCCGGCGACGCCATCGCGCTGCTGGACCCGGCCGACTACCAGATCCTGAAGGTCGACACGCCGCCCGTACCGCCGGAGGAACTGAAGGCCGCCGCGCGCTGGCAGATCAAGGAGCTGGTGGACGTGGACGTCGCCGACCTGACGCTGGACGTCATGCACGTCGGCGGCGACGTCGAGCGCCCGCAGCGGCAGCTCTTCGTCATCGCCGCCCGCAACAGCGCCATCAAGGCCCTGACCGCCGGAGCCGCGGGCATCAGCGAGA
>SEEY01000529.1 GCA_004211235.1 Rubrivivax sp. | reverse complement strand
GCCGGCACCGAGCGTGGCCGAGAAGCCGGCAGCACCGGCACCAGCCGAGCGCGGTGAACGCAATGGCCGCAATGGCCAGCGCACCCGCAATCCGCGCGGCGCCAAGGGTGGCCGCGAGCGTGAGGAACGCGACCTGACCGGCAAGCCCGACGATACCGCCAAGCCGGTGGACGCCGAAGCCAAGCCGGCCCGTCCGCCACGCGAGAAGCGTGAGCCGCGCGCTCCACGCGAGCCGCGCGAACAGCTCGATACCGCAACCGCCGCAACGGCCGCACCACGCGCCGAACGCGAGCCGGGCGAGCGCAAGGAACGCGCACCACGCCAGCCGCGCGAGCGTGGCGAGCGCACTGCCCAGCAGGTCGAGGCCAAGGCTGAAGAACTGAAAGTGCAGGCGATCCCGGCGCCGGGCGATGAAAGCGAACTGTCGAGCACGCCCCCGCACGGCGACGTGCTGGACCACGCGGTGAAAGTCGCGGCGCAGGGCCCCGGCGGCGAAGAACTCGACGCCGATGGCGACGAGCCGCGCCGCCGCCGCCGCCGCGGTGGCCGCAACCGTAACCGCCGCGACCGCGACGGCGCCGAGGGCATCGAGTCCGCGGATGGCGTGGAAGGCGCACCGGCCTTCACCCCGGTAGCCGACGAAGAAGCCGCGAAAGTCGCGGCCGAAGCCAAGGCCGCACCGAAGAAATCCGCTCCGGTCGAGCCGGGCCCATGGCCGTTCCCGACCGCCGCGTCGGTGGCTGCGGCCAAGGCGCCGGCTGTGGAGACTGCTCCTGCCGAACCTGCGGCTGCTCCGGCCGCACCTGCTGCGCCTGCTGCACCGGCTGCTCCGGCCCCGCAAGCAGCGCCGGCGCCAGTCGCCGAAGCTCCGGCTGCTCCGGCTGCTCCAGCGCCCGTTGCCGAGGCCCCAGCGGCACCGGCTGCTCCGGCGCCTGTGCAGGCAGCGCCGATCGACATGAGCGCCGTGCTGTCCCAGGCTGGCCTGCAGCTCGCGTCGACCGACCCGGAAAAGCTGCGCGCAGCCCAGGAAGCCGCCGCCCAGGCCGCTGCGGCGCCACGCGTCGGCCGTGCCCGCAAGCCGGTGCAGGCGCCGGTGGACGAGCCGCTGATCCAGGTGGATACCCGCCAGTAAGCGGTTTGCCGCTGTCATGACAAAGAGGGAAGCTTCGGCTTCCCTCTTTGCTTTGCGGTGCTGGTTTCCTGGTCGAGGCCGCCACTGCCAACACCGCGTCATATTGCCGGGTTACGATAGCGACATGCCTGCCTCCATTTCCCTTCGCGAAGCCCTGCTCTACTGGCTCAAGCTCGGCTTCATCAGCTTCGGCGGCCCGGCCGGCCAGATCGCGCTGATGCACAGCGAACTGGTCGAGCGGCGCCGCTGGATTTCCGAGCAGCGCTTCCTGCACGCCCTGAACTACTGCATGCTGCTGCCCGGACCCGAAGCGACCCAGCTGGCCGTCTACATCGGCTGGCTGCTGCATCGCACCTGGGGCGGTATCATGGCCGGGCTGCTGTTCGTCCTGCCCTCGCTGGCGCTGCTCATCGGCCTGTCCTGGATCTACCTGGACTGGGGACACCTGCCCGTGATCGCCGGCATCATGGCCGGCATCAAGCCGGCCGTGGTCGCCATCGTGATCGGCGCGGCCTGGCGCATCGGCACCCGCACGCTGCGCAACGGCCTGCTCGTCGCCATCGCCGCACTCGCCTTTGTCGCGATTTCCGTGCTCGACCTGCCCTTCCCGCTCATCGTGCTGGCCGCCGCGCTGGCCGGCCTGGTAGGCGGCCGGGTCTGGCCGCAGCGTTTCCAGCCCGGCGGCGGACACCCGGCCGACCGCAAGCACTACGGCCCCGCCCTGATCGACGACGACACACCCACGCCGGCGCACGCCCGTTTCTCGCTGCGCGGGCTGCTCAAGGTGTCCCTGCTTGGTGTCGGCCTGGCCGGCGCCGCCTGGCTGGCACTGGCGGCGGTCTACGGCGTCGACGGCACGCTGGCGCGGATGGGCTGGTTCTTCACCAAGGCTGCCCTGCTGACCTTCGGCGGCGCCTACGCCGTGCTGCCCTACGTGGTGCAGGGCGCGGTCGAGAAGTATGGCTGGCTCAGCGCCACCCAGATGATCGACGGCCTGGCCCTGGGTGAAACCACGCCCGGTCCCCTGATCATGATCGTGGCTTTCGTCGGCTTCGTGGGCGGCTGGACCGAGGCGCTGTTCGGCGCGGCCGCACTCCCGCTCGCCGGCATCGCCGGGGCGCTGGTGGCGGCCCTGTTTACCTTCCTGCCTTCTTTCGTGTTCATCCTGGCCGGCGGACCGCTGGTCGAGTCCGGGCGCGGCAACGTGCGCCTGACCGCGCCGCTGACGGCGATTTCGGCCGCGGTGGTCGGCGTGATCGCCAGCCTGGCCGTGTTCTTCGGCCAGCACGTGTTTTACGCCGGCGGCCAGGTCCAGCCGGCAGCGATCGCCATCGGCGCCGCCGCCAGCATCGCGCTGCTGCGCTACAAGGTCGGCCCCATCAAGCTGATCGCCGCCTGTGCGCTGGCGGGGGTCGTGCTATCGTATTGGCATGCCTGAAAAAATCATCCCGATTACTGATCTGCGCGAGCTGCGGTTGCCATCGATGCCGGTGCCAAGCGCGCCGGAAGCGCCTACCGGGCTGCTCAACGACGCCCTGGGCAGGCCACTGCACGACCTGCGCATCTCGGTAACCGACCGCTGCAATTTCCGCTGCGTGTATTGCATGCCGAAAGAGGTCTTCGACAAGGACTATGCCTACCTGCCGCACGGCGACCTGCTGTCCTTTGAAGAGATCACGCGCGTGGCGCGCCTGTTCGTCGCCCACGGCGTCGAGAAGCTCCGCTTGACCGGCGGCGAACCGCTGCTGCGCAAGAATCTCGAAGGCCTGGTCGGCATGCTGCGCGCCTTGAGCACGCCAAGCGGCCGCCCGCTCGACATCACGCTCACCACCAACGGCTCGCTGCTGGCGCGCAAGGCCCAGGCCCTGAAAGATGCAGGCCTCGACCGCGTGACGGTATCGCTCGACGCGCTCGACGACACGGTGTTTCGCCGCATGAACGACGTCGACTTCGCGGTGGCCGACGTGCTGCACGGCCTGGATGCCGCCCACGCCGCCGGGCTCGGACCGATCAAGGTCAACATGGTGGTCAAGCGCGGCACCAACGAAGACCAGATCCTGCCGATGGCGCGCCACTTCAAGGGCTCGCCTTTTATCCTGCGCTTCATCGAATACATGGACGTGGGCGCGTCGAACGGCTGGAACATGGACGAGGTGATTCCGTCGGCCGAGGTAGCGCGCCGCATCGGGCTGGAATTGCCGCTTGCGCCGGTCGCCGCCAACTACAGCGGCGAGACCGCCGCGCGCTGGCGCTAC
>SEEY01000027.1 GCA_004211235.1 Rubrivivax sp. | reverse complement strand
CGCGCGCCCATGGCCACGCCGATGTCGGCCGCCTTCAGGGCCGGCGCGTCGTTGACGCCGTCGCCCGTCATCGCCACCACGTCGCCACGCGCCTGGAAGGCCCTGACCAGGCGCAGCTTCTGCTCAGGCTGCACGCGGCAGAAGACATGCGTCGCGGCCAGACGCCGGCTCAGCGCTTCATCGTCCATGCCGGCCAGCTCGGCGCCGGTGATGGGTGGCGCCTCGCCGCTCAGGCCCGCCTGTCGGGCGATGGACAGCGCCGTGGCGGGATGGTCGCCGGTCATCATGACGACGCGGATGCCGGCCGCCTGACACTGCGAAATCGCCTGCGGGACGTCGGGCCGCACGGGGTCTTCCAGGCGCGTGGCGACGTGGTGGCGATGACGGGCGACGGCGTCAACGACGCGCCGGCCCTGAAGGCGGCCGACATCGGCGTGGCCATGGGCGCGCGCGGTACCGAGGTGGCCCGCGAGGCAGCCGCGCTGGTGCTGCTGAACGACGACTTCTCGTCGCTGGTGACCGCCGTGCGCTACGGCCGCCGCGTCTTCGCCAACCTGCGCAAGGCCATCGTCTTCGTCGTGGCTGCGCACGTGCCCATCGTCGGCCTGTCCATCGTGCCGGTACTGCTCGGCTGGCCGGCGCTGCTCATGCCGGTGCACATCCTGTTCCTGCAGCTCATCATCGACCCGGCCTGCTCGGTGGTCTTCGAGGCGGAGCCGCTGGAGGCAGGCGCCATGACGGTGCCGCCGCGCCGGCCTGACCAGAAGCTGTTCGACGCGACCGTCATCGCACGCGGGCTCTGGCAGGGCGCCGGCCTGCTGGCGCTGCTGCTCGCGGCCTACGCCGGCGCCCGGGCCTGGCTGCCTGCCGAAGCCGGGCGCGACGACACCGCCCGCACGCTCGCCTTCGTGGCGCTCGTGCTGTCCAACCTGGCCCTCATCCAGGCCAACCGCGCCTGGGGCCGCTCGGGCTTCTCCGGCAGGCCGGAGTCGAACAGGCAGTTCGGCTGGATCGCGGCGGCGACCCTGCTCATGCTGGGCGCCGTGCTCGGCGTGCCCGCGATCAGCCGGCTGTTCGCCTTCGCTCCGCTGGCGCCGCTGCCGCTGCTGGCCGCGGTAGCCGCGGCGGCGCTGGGCATGGCCTGGTTCGAGGCGGTCAAGCGGCTGCGGCCCTGAAGCCGCAGCCGCTCGCCTCAGCCGCCGCTCACCACACCTTGCAGCGCTGCGCCGCCGCCTTCACGAGCTTGGCGCCGGGCTTGCAGGCAAACGCCTTCTCGAACTCCGGCATGTTGACGACGACACCGTTGATGCGCCACTTGGCCGGCGAGTGCGGGTCCACCTTGGCCGACACGCGCAGCTGTTCGGGCCGCGCGTCGGCGCAGTCCCACTGCGCGAAGCCGACGAAGAAGCGCTGCTCGGGCGTCAGGCCGTCCTTGGCTTCGCCCGGCTTGCCCGCCATGTGCGCCTTCCACGCCTCCCAGGCCAGCACCAGCCCGCCCAGGTCGGCAAGGTCTTCGCCGAGCGTCAGCTTGGAGTTGATCCTGATGTCGTCGACGACCGTGTAGGTCGCGTACTGGTCGGCCACGCAGGCGGCGCGCTTCTCGAACTGCTGGCCATCCTTCTTCGTCCACCAGCTCTTCAGGTTGCCCTTGGCATCGAACTGCCGGCCCTCGTCGTCGAAGCCGTGCGTCAGCTCATGGCCGATGGTGCCGCCGGTGTTGCCATAGTTGGGCGCCTCGTCCAGCTTGGGGTCGTACAGCGGCGCCTGCAGCACGCCGGCGGGGAAGTTGATGTCGTTCATCTGCGCGTCGTAGTAGGCGTTGACCGTCTGCGGCGTCATGCCCCACTCGCCGCGGTCCAGCGGCTGGCCGATCTTGGCCAGGCGGCGCTTCGCCTCGAAGACGTTGCCGCGCACGACGTTGCCGAGGAAGTCGCCGCGCTGCACGGCAAAGGCCGAATAGTCGCGCCAGCGCTCGGGGTAGCCGACCTTGTTGACGATGGCCTTGAGCTTCTCGTGGGCGCGCGCCTTGGTGGCGGCGCTCATCCACGTGAGGCTGTCGATGGAACGCGCCATCGCGGCCTCGATCTCGTCGGTCATCTGCACCGTGGCGGCCTTGATCTCGGGCGTGAAGTTGCGCGCGACGAACTCCTGGCCCAGCGCCTCGCCAAGCTGGACGTCGACGAGCTGCACGCAGCGCTTCCAGCGGGCCTTGAGCTGCTGTGCGCCGGTCAGCGTCTGGCCATAGAAGTCGAAGTTGGCCTGCACGAAGGCGTTGTCCAGCGCGGGGCTGAGGCTGCTGGCGAGCTGCCAGCGCAGGTAGTGGCGCAGGTCCGGCAGGCTCATCGCCTGAAGCCGCGCGCCGAGGGCCTTGAAGAAGGCCGGCTCGGTGACGTTGTAGCGCTCATGCCAGGGCGTGGTGCCGAGCGCGGCCTGGTAGGCGCCCCAGTCGAAGCCGGGCATCAGCGCCTTCAGGCCGGCCGCGTCGACGACGTGGAAGGTCTTGTAGGGGTCGCGCTTGTCGACCTTGGACAGCGATGCCCGGGCCAGCGCCGTCTCGGTGGCCAGCACGGCTTGCGCGGCGGCCTTGGCGGCGGCAGGCGACTCGCCCAGCAGCGTGAAGGCATGGGCGACGTGGGCCTCGTAGGCCTGGCGGATCTTCAGCGTCTTGGCGTCGCCCTTGAGGTAGTAGTCGCGGTCCGGCAGGCCCAGGCCGCCGGCCGAGGCGAAGGCGATCTGGCGCGTCGCGTCGGCAAAGTCCTGGCCCGAGCTGAAGCCGAAGAACAGGCGCTCGCTGCCCGCCGCGAGCTGCAGCTCGGCCAGCAGCGCAGGCAGGTCGCGCTTGTCGTTCAGCCCGGCAATGCGGTCCAGCAGCGGCTGCAGGCCCTTGAGCCCGGCGGCCTGCACGGCGCCCTCGTCCATGCAGCTGGCGAAGTAGTCGCCCAGCTTGGCCTGGGTCGCGCTGCGCTCGGCGGCCGGGTCGCCGAGCTTGTTCAGCACGCCCCACAGATAGCGCTGGTTCTCGTTGGCCATCTTGGCGTAGACCGACCAGCGCGACTGGTCCGCCGGGATGGGGTTGGACTTCGTCCACGAACCGCAGGCGAAGCGGTAGAGGTCGTCGCAGGGGTCGGCGCTGCGGTCCATGGCGGTCACGTCGAGGCTGGGCGTGTAGGGCAGCGCGTCGAGCGGGGTTTCCGTGGCCGAGTGGGCCAGCACGGGGGTCAGCGTGGCCGCCAGTAGGGCGGCGTGCAACAGTCGTTTCATGGCGGTGGCAATGAATTGAAGAGCGGCGATTGTGGGCGAGCGCGCAGCGCCGGGCCATTCGTCAGACCGCGGGCCGCGGCATCATGGCTGCATGAACGAAAACCTGCTGCTGCTCGTTCCCATCGCCGCCGAGCACAAGGCGTTGCTGCTGGAACGCTTTCGCGTCATCGACGCCCCCGATCCGGCCGCCCGCGCCGCCGCCATCGCCACGCGGGCCGACGACATCGAGCTGGTGCTCACGAACGGGTCCGTCGGCTTCACGGCCGCCGAGATCGCGGCGCTGCCGAACTTGAAGCTGCTGGCCGCCCAAGGTGCGGGTTACGAGAACCTCGACGTGGCCGCGGCGCAGGCGCGTGGCGTGCTCGTCTGCAATGGCGCCGGCACGAATGACGACTGCGTGGCCGACCATGCGCTCGCGCTGCTGCTGGCCAGCGTGCGCGCACTGCCGCAGCAGGGCGTGGCGCTGCGGGCGGGCCGTTGGCGCGATGCGCTGCCGCTGTACCCGAGCTTCGGCGGACGGCGGCTCGGCATCGTCGGCCTGGGCGCCATCGGCCTGAAGATCGCGCACCGCGCGACGGCCTTCGGCATGGTGGTCGGCTATCACAACCGCCGCCCGCGCGAGGATGCCGTCGCCGTCTACTTCAATCACATGTCCGCCCTCGCCGAATGGGCCGACGACCTCATCGTGGCGACGCCGGGCGGGGCCAGCACGAAGCACATCGTCGACGCCGAGGTGCTGGCCGCCCTGGGCGCGGGTGGCCATGTGGTGAACATCTCGCGCGGCAGTTGCGTCGACACGGCCGCCCTGGCCGCCGCGCTGGTCAGCGGCCGGATTGCCGGCGCGGCGCTGGATGTCTACGAGAGCGAACCGCGTCCGCCACAGGAACTGGTGGGCCTGCCCAACGTGATCCTGACGCCCCATGTGGCGGGCTGGTCGCCGCAGTCCATCCGGGCGACCGTGGACTGCTTCATCGCCAACGTCGAGGCCTGGCGGCGCGGCGAGGCGCTGCCGACCGGACTCAGCGCCGCCGCGGTTTCTCGATGACTTCGCTTTCGCCCCGCGGCTGGTAGTTGCGGTGGCTGCCTTCATCGAGCACGCGCTCGATGTCGGCCCAGCGCAGCTGCGGCGCCAGGCTTTCGGGCAGCGTGGGGACGGGTGCCAGGCCCAGCACGGGCTCGGTGCGATCACCGGGCGCCTGCGACGGCAGTTGCTGTGGCGCCCAGCCAGGCAGGAATCGTTGGAGCGTAGGCATGGATTTCATGACGATCGGCGAGGTTGCGGCGTAGGGCACATCAACAGACGTCTTCCGCCGCAGCATCGCGACAGAGGCCGAGATTTGAGCGCTGTCGGCGCCGGCCCGCAAGCAGGGCAGACCCCGGCCGACGCGTGCACCACATCGGCTCATGCAGCATGCCGGCTTCTCCCGCGCAGGAGTCGCCATGTCGTTGCCGCTCAAGCCCGCCACCGAACTTGCCGCCCTTGGAAAAACGCCCTTTCCGGGCGCCTCGGCGCAATACGAGAGTGCTCGCCGCGCACTGCTGGCTGAAGAGATCGAGTTCCGCCGCCACATGACCCGCATGATGGAGCAGCGCCAGGCGCTGCCGCCCGGCCCGGTCATCACCAAGGACTACCGCTTCAAGGACGAGCAGGGTTTCGACGTCGGCCTGGCGGAACTGTTCGGCGACAAGGCCACGCTGGTGACCTACTTCTGGATGTACGGCCCACAGCGCGAGCGGCCCTGCCCGATGTGCACCAACCTGCTGGGCGCGGTCAACGGCAATGCCGCCGACATCAAGCAGCATGTGGCGTTGAAGGTGCTGGGTCGCTCATCCGTCGAACGCCAGTACGCCTTCGCCCAGCAGCGCGGCTGGCGCGACCTGAACTTCGTGCAGACGGTGGGCGACGACTACGCCACGGACCTCGGCGTGCTGCAGCCCGATGGCAGCGAATACCCCGCCCTCGTCGTCTTCAAGCGCGATGGCCACGAGGTGCGCCTGTTCTGGGCCGGCGAGATGACGAAGGAGATGGCCGACCCCGGGCAGGATCCGCGCGGTGCGCCGGACATCGCGTCGCTGTGGTCCATCCTGGACCTCACGCCGGGCGGACGGCCTGCCGACTGGTATCCCAAGCTGCAGTACTGAGCGGCAGCAGCGAGGGCGACCTCCCCGTCGGCACGGGCGGGGTCAGAACGTCACCGTGACCGACGGCGCGCTGCGCCGTGCCTCGCCGTGGAACACGGCCTCGATGTTGTTGCCGTCCGGGTCGAGCGCGAAGGCGGCGTAGTAGCCGGGGTGGTAGGGCCGCTCGCCGGGTTTGCCGTTGTCCTCACCGCCGTGGGCGAGCGCGGCCTGGTGGAAGGCATCGACGGCTGCGCGGTCGGCGGCCTGGAAGGCCAGGTGCACGCGCCCCGTCAGCTTGCCCTGCGCGGAATGGCTGCTGGCGGTCGACACGAACAGCTCATCGGCCCAGAAGTAGTCCTCGCCGCCGCCGCCCATCGGCACGCCGAGCACCTGGAAGACGGCCTCGTAAAAGCGGCGGCTGGCGGGCAGGTCGCGCACGACGAGATGCAGATGGTCGATCAGACGGCCGCGATGCAGTTCCTGGCTGGGCATGTCGTGCTCCTGAGGCTTGTGGCAGTGACTGGCATGTTAGGCAGCCACCTCGGCCCTCGCCAGCCCGGGGCTCGCGGTAGGCGCAATGTCCTACGCGGGGCTCGCCATCGTCCGACCCCGATGACTGCGCCGGCGGCGCAGACTTTGTCGAACTTTCACCAATGGAGACGCACATGGGACACAGCAGCCTCGTAGGCACCGAGAAGGCGCCGCTGCGCCCTCAAGGCAGGGATGAAGACGCCCTCGGCCCTTCCGACATTTCCGACAGCGGCAGCGACATGGTGGGCGCCGGCAGCCTGCCGGGTGCCGACCCCGGCGAGCCGGTGGATGTGACGCTGAACCGCGACCAGGCGGTCGCCCCCATCGAGGGCAAGAGCGAAGACTCCGACGAGACCGAGGCCGCCGACATCGGTGTGGACAGGATCAGCGCGACGCCGGATGGCGCGCCGCTGGACGACGAGGGCGACCTGGAAGCCATCGACCGGGATCTGGTCGACGAAGACGACCCGAGCTGACCCGGGCCGCTAAGCGGCGTTGAGCCACAGCCGCTGGAACAGCGGCGAGCGGCAGGAGAGCCGGCCGTCCACACGGCCTATGCCGTCTCGTTCGATCAGCGTGGCAGGCTGCGATGGCGCCAGCAGCGAAACGCCCAGGCCCAGCCGGTGCGCCTGGGGTGCCCAGCTCAGGCCCATGGCCTCGGCAAGCGTGGCGGCGATGTCGACATGGGTGAACTGACGCCGCCCGTCAACCGCCGGGAGCATCCTGCCGTCAGCGTCGTAGCGCGCCAGCGCATGGAAGACGGTGCGTCCGGCAGGCTCGGGTAGCAGGTCGGCATTCAGCACCGGCCTGGGGTTGACGTGGTCGCCCATGAGCCACACCACCTTGGGTCGGCCGTCCCGCTGCGCGACGAAGCGCTGCACCAGCCGTGCGACGACGCGGTCGGTGCAACGCAGCGCCCCACGCATCAGCTCGGCGGGCACATCGTCATCGTCCTCGTCGGCGGCCTGGGGCTGGCCCGTGCTGCAGCCGGCATCGCGCGCGCCACCCGGGCCGTGGGTGTCGACGGTCAACAGCAGGCTCATGCGCGCCTCGTCGGCATGGCGAGGTCGCTGCATGTCGGCCCAGGCCAGATCGGCGAGGTCGCTGTCCAGCAGGCCCCAGCCGCCCGTGGGCACCGGCAAGCCGGCCTGGCGCCACTGCTCGGCGCCGAAGCGGCGGGCGACGTGATGGTCCTGCAGGAACTGCCCCTTGCCCGCAAACTGAAGCGAAGCGCCGCCGTAGAAGCTGATCTCCCACCCGTTGGCGGCCAGCAGGTCGGTCAGGCAACGGCCTCCTTCGAAGAATCCCTGGCTGTACTCCAGTGAGTTGCGGCTCATCAGGCCGACGGGTTGCAGCGGCAGGCCGCACAGCGCACTGAAGATGCCGCCGACCGTCCAGCTCGAACCGCTGAGGTTGTGCAGCCCGCCCAGCGTCTGGAAGTCGGACTGCAGCCGGGTCAGGCGCGGCAGCAGCGGCGCGGCCGGCGGGCGCGTGCGGGTGTAGCCCTCGTCGAGCGACTCCACGAACACCAGCAGCACGTCCGGCCGGGCCGCGGGCAGCTGAAGGCTCAGGCTGGCCGGGTCGACGTAGTGTCGCGCCAGGAAGTCGCTGCCGTCCGGCTCGGGCTGGCAGGGATCGGACACCGTGGCATTGACCGACACGACCGCGCCCGTGCCCAGCAGCGCCAGCAGCGGCAGGCGGTGCCAGCGGCGCAGGCGCAGCAGCAGCCAGCCGCTCGCCACCGTCAGCAGGAGCACCGCGCACAGGCAGCGGAACGCCCGCCACAGCATGCGCGGGTCCGCATAGTCCATGCCCCCGTGCTGCAGGTGGAAGAGCACCTGGTCGGACGTCACCAGGCCGAGGTAGGTGCGCAGGAACCAGGTCGCGCCGACGACGCTCCAGAGCAGGAACACCAGCGCAGCCAGCAGGGCGATACGCGGCGAGGGAAGGCGGGGCGGCAGGCAGGCGGACGACATCGCCGCGCACTCTGCCGGCGCTGCGTTGCCGGCCCGCAGGCAAAAGGTTGCTGAGTGTTGAGTGCGCGCAAACGACTGTGACGCGGCCTAACGTGCGCGCCGCAGGGCAGGCAGCAGAGCGAGCGTGCCGAGTACCAGCGCCAGGGTCGCCGGCTCGGGCAGTGCCCGGCCCACCTGCGGTGCCAGCGTGTCCATGAACACCTGGATGCCGCCGTACGGATTGCCGCCATTGATGTTCATGTTCGAGACATAGGCCAGCGTGAGGCCGTCCTCGCTCAGCTGGGCGTCGCCGCTGAAGACGCCGCCCAACGTGTCGGTCAGCTGCTGGAAGCTGCCGGCCAACAGGTCGTAGACGAAGACCTCGTAATTGCCGTCGGCGTTGCCGCCGGTCAGGTCGGCCGAGCTGCTGAAGGCGATGCGGCTGCCGTCGCCGCTGATGCTGGCCGACAGGCTGGCACTGGCGCCACCCGTGTGGGTGACCTGGATCAACGTCTGCGTCGGGACGTCGTAGCGGAACAGCTCAGCGTTGCCATCACCGTTCTGGCCGAGCGGGTCGAAGCTGGACACAAAGGCGATGCTGTTGCCATCGGCACTCAGCACGGGGTTCTGGTTGTAGCCGCCGCCTGCGGGGGAGACGATGGTCGTCGTGTCGGACGTGACGTCCAGCAGCCGAACGCTTTGGGAAAAGCTGGCGTAGGCCAGGCGGCTGCCATCGCCGCTCATGGAAACGTCGACGGCGGGCATGACGACGCCGGAGAAGGTCTGCGTCGACGTGTCGTAGAGGCGCACCCCCAGATTGCCGGTGCTGACGGCGATGACCCTGCCGTCACGGCTGATGGCGGACGATTCGAAATAGCCCAGTGGGGTCAACGTCGTCAGCGTGTTGCTGGCGAGGTCGTAGCTCTGCGTCTGGTAGTAGCTGTAGCCGCCGCTGCTTTCGAAATGCTGGAACACCAGTCGGCCGCCGTCGCCGCTGAGGCTGGGCGTCTGGTTGCCACCGGCGAACTGGCCGCCAGGCAGGTTGCTGATCTGGCGCATCTGGGCCGGACCACGGTCGTAGAGGAAGACCTCGAAGTTGTTGTCGGCATTGCCACCGGTGAGGTCCGAGGCCGAATAGAAGGCCAGGCGGCTGCCGTCGGCGCTCAGGCTCGGGCCCAGCGAATTCCGGCCGCCGCTGCTGACCTGCAGCGGCGCGGCGTGGGCGGCAGTGGCGAGCGCGGCCAGCAGCGGCACGAGCTGCAGGAGGCGGGCGGTGGGCAAGGGCGTCATCTGGAATCTCCGCAAGGCAGGGCGCAATGCCCGACCTTGAGAAGACGCGCTGCACCCGCGCCGGGCGACAGCGCCCCCCTCAGCCGCGGGGGGACGCGTCGCGACGGCGCGCCCGGCGGATCAGGCCGGCTTCGCGGGCATGGACGCCACGCAGGCCTTGGCAGTGGCCAGGCCGCGCAGGAAACCGCGCCGCACGCCGCCGGCCGTGATGGCGGCGCTGACCTGCCTGGCGTAGCGCTCCGCACCGCTGAGCTTGCGCACCCAGCCACGGAACGGCATGACGCCCTCGGCGGTGCGCTGCAGCGCGTTGGTGGCCGCGTCCTCGCCGCGCTCCAGCAGGCCGGTGTTGCCCTTGGTGGACGGCGCATCGAGGTCGGGCCCGAGCACTTCATCCAGCGCCTGGATGCCGGCCGCCAGTCCGGTGCAACTGGCATCGGCCGGCGTGGCATACGGCGCGCTCGCAGCGGCCTTCAGCACGTCGGGGATGTCGGCGCGCACCACGTTGAGATCAGACAGTGGCGTGGTGGCCGCGGAGGCGACCTTGTCCTGGCTGGAATTGGCGCAGGCGGCCAGCACGAGGGCGGCTGCGAGGGTGAAGGCGAGAGGGTATGGGCGCATGGCGCCGGATCATCTCAGCCCGGCGTTGATGTTCCCCAGCGCCGCGGCGCCCGGGCAGAGGTCTTTTTCACCAAGCGGCAAGGCGGCGGCCTCCGGCTCGGCAAAAACCCTTTGAGGTCGCGCGTCGACCTGGGGATGGCGCGGGCGTGCCGCCCTCACCAGCATCGCAGCGCCCATTCCGGGCGCATGGAGTTGCACATGACCCCCCGTTTCAGCCAAGCCTGTCGCAGCGCCCTTGTCGCGCTGAGCCTGGCCGCCACCGGCCTCGCTCACGCGGCGGCCAACGACTTTTTCCTGCAGATCACCGGCGTACCCGGTGCCTCGACGGACGACCGACACAAGGACTGGATCGACATCGACAGCTTCTCCTGGGGCCTGACGCTGTCCACCAGCAACAGCGGCGGCGGCGCCGGCGTCGGCAAGCCGGTGTTCTCGGATCTGTCGTGGATCCAGTCGGTGGACATCTCGACGCCGAAGTGGTTCGAATATGTCGCCGGCGGCAAGCACATCGAGACGGCGACCCTGGATGTCGTCGCCCGCGACGGCGGGGGTGCGGGTGCGTCCTTCTTCCAGATGATCTTCAGCGACACCACGGGCACCGGGCTGAGGGTCAACGGCGCCGGCAGCAGCCTGTTCGAAAGCGCCTCGATGAGTTCCGGCAGTGCCATCACGCTGCGCTATCGGCCGCAGACGAACACGGGAGCCCTCGGAGATTGGGTGGAAGGCGTCTTCGACGTCAAGAGCGGCAAGGCCGGGGCCGTTTTCAGCGGCGACTCACAGGTGCTGCTCGGCCTGTTCAAGGCCGGGGGCGACATCACGTTCGACAGCGCCGCCATCGCGCCGGTGCCGGAACCGGCCAACGCCGTGCTGTTGCTGAGCGGCCTCGCCGCGCTCTGGCTCAGGCGGCGGCGAGCCGGCTGACACGCCGCTCGCCCAGCTGTGCGGTGGCCACCGTTGCCGCCCAGCAGATCCACGCCGTCCACAGCGTGTGGCTGGGATAGTGGGCGCCGCGCAGCATTTGCCCGACGCCATAGACGAGGCCGAGTGAAATGACGCACATCAGCCAGGCGCTGGCGAGTCGCGGGTAGGCGCGGCGCAGCACCCAGCCGCCGCCAAGGAACGCGAAGGCCGCGCTGGCGTGGCCCGACGGGAAGCAGTGCCCGCCACCGCCGTCGCTCAGGCCGAAGGCCCAATGCGACACGTAGGCCGCCGTGCCGCCGAACTCGGCCAGATCCCAGGGGCAGCTGGTCAGGCTGACCCGCTTGACGAGCGACACCACGGCGAGGCACAGCAGCGTGGTCAGCAGCCAGCCAAGCCGCTCGCGGGAAGTCAGGCGCGGCAGCACGCGCGCCGGCCGCAGGTTGGCCAGCACGATGAAGGCGATGACGACCCAGGACAGCATGCGCCCCCCCTGGTGGATGACCTGTGTCGTGAACCAGCTGTCGCGCCAGGCAAAGCCCGCGCCGGTGCCGACATGCCGCATCACCCACAGGTCCAGGCCGCTGGCATCCCAGGCCAGCAGTGCGAGCAGCGCGAGGCCCACCGCCCACACGCCGGTCGGCAGGGCGCCCGAGTGCCCGGCCAGGCCGAGACGGGTGGAGAGAGCAATCCGCATGGGCGCGGATTGTGGGGACGCAAACGGCCGCCACGCTTGCGCCAGGCTGGCAAAGCGCCCCCGGGGAGACCCCGATGCGCCTTACGTCACGAAGTGGCCGGCCACCGGGCCTTGTCTACACTGCCCGCATGAGTTCTTCCCTGTCTGCCGCCGCGCAGGCCATCCGCATCGGCCGCCAGGCGCTCGAGGTCGAGGCCCGCGCGCTCGCCGAGCTGGCGCCCCGCCTGGGTGATGCGTTTGCAGGCGCCGTGCAAGCCATCCTCGGCTGCCACGGCCGCGTCGCCGTGCTGGGCATGGGCAAGAGCGGCCATGTCGGCCGCAAGATCGCCGCGACGCTCGCTTCCACGGGCACGCCGGCGCTGTTCATCCATCCGGCCGAGGCGGCCCATGGCGATCTCGGCATGGTGACGGCCGGGGACATCGTGCTGGCGCTGTCGAATTCCGGCGAGAGCGATGAACTCAACGCCATCCTGCCGGTGCTCAGGCGCCTGGGCATTCCCGTCATCGCGATGACCGGCCGCGCCGCGTCCAGCCTCGCCGCCCATGCCGACATCGTGCTGGACAGCGCCGTGGCCGAGGAGGCCTGCCCGCTGCAGCTCGCCCCCACCGCCAGCACCACGGCGCAGATGGCGCTGGGCGATGCGCTGGCCGTGGCACTGCTGGACGCACGCGGCTTCAAGGCCGAGGACTTTGCCCGCTCCCATCCCGGCGGCGCGCTCGGCCGCAAGCTGCTGACGCATGTGCGCGACCTGATGCGCAGCGGCGACGCGCTGCCGCGGGTGGCGCCCGGCATGCCATTCACCGAGCTGATGCGCGAGATGAGCGCCAAGGCGCTGGGCATGGCCGTGATCGTCGATGCCGAGGACCGCGTCCACGGCATCTTCACCGATGGCGACCTGCGCCGCCTCGTGGAGCAGGGCCGCGACCTGCGCGCGCTGACCGCGGCGGAGGTTGCCCATCCCAGGCCGCGGACCGTCGCCGCCGACGCCCTGGCCGTGGATGCGGCCGATCTGATGGAAGCCGCGCGCATCACCGTCGTCCTCGTCGTCGATGCCGACCGGCGCCTGCTCGGCGCGGTGAGCATCAACGACCTCATGCGCGCAAAGGTGATCTGAACCGACATGGCCGCTTTGACCTTTCCTCCCGAACTGCTCGTCAAGGCCCAGGGCAGCGGCCTGGCCATCAAGCTGGCGATCTTCGATGTCGACGGCGTGCTGACCGACGGCCGCGTCTACATCGGCGAGCGCGGCGAGGAGTTCAAGGCCTTCTCGACGCTGGACGGCCACGGCCTGAAGTCGCTGCAGCAGGTCGGCATCGTGCCGGTCATCATCACCGGCCGCGACAGCCCCGGTGTGCGCCGCCGTGTGGCCGACCTCGGCCTGGACCATGCCGTCTACGGCGTGAAGGACAAGCTCGCGGTGGCCGAACCGCTGCTGCGGCAGTTCGGCGTGAGCTGGGGCGAGGTGGCGGCCATCGGTGACGACTGGCCCGACCTGCCGCTGCTGTCCCGCGCCGGTTTCGCCGGCGCGCCGCCCGGCGCACATGCCGAGGTGCTGGCCATCGCCCATCACGTCATGCGTGCCCCGGCCGGGTTCGGCGCGGCGCGCGAGTTCTGCGACCTGCTGCTGATGGCCGCCGGCCACTACGAGCGCTTGCTGCACTCGCACCACGACACGCTGGACGGAGGCAAAGCCACGTGACGCCTGCAGCGCTTCCCGCCCCCACGCCGCGCCGCCGCCCGGCCCAGCCCTGGACTTGGCGCCTGCAGAGCCTGCTGTCCAACTACCTGCCCCTGCTGCTGATGGCGCTGCTGGCCAGCGGCACCTGGTGGCTGGTGAAGAACACGCCGCTGCTGGGCGAGCCCGGCGAGCTGGCTCCGCCGCGGCACGTGCCGGACTACCGCATGGCCAACTTCGAGATCCAGCGCATCGGCGCTGACGGCCGGCTCAATGTGCAGATCGCCGGCGCCGAACTGCGCCACTACCCGGACACCGATACCGTCGAGATCGACCAGGCCCGCGTTCGCGCCGTGGCGCCGGATGGCACGCTCGCCATCGCCGAGGCCAAGCGCGCCATCAGCAACGGCGACGGCAGCGACATGCAGTTGCTCGGCGATGTCCGCCTGCGCCGCCTGCCTGCGGGTGCTGGCGAGAACGCGCCGGCACTGATGGAGGTGCGCGGCGAGTTTCTCCAGGCGCTGTCCAACAGCGAGATCCTGCGTTCCCACCTGCCCGTCACCATCCGCCAGGGTGGCGCGACGCTGAACACGCAGAACTTCGAGTACCGGCACCTGACGGGCCAGGTCCGTTTCAGCGGCAAGACGCAAGGCCAGATCGCCGCCAGGCCGGGCAAGTGAGCGAACTCGTCTTCATCACGGGCGCGTCCAGCGGCATCGGCCAGGCGCTGGCGCTGCGCTACTACCGCGATGGCGCCCGCCTCGCGCTGGTGGCGCGACGGACCGCGGAGGTGGAGCGCTGGGCGGCGGAGCAACGGCTCGATGCCGCACGCTTCGCCGTCTATGGCGCCGACGTGTCGGATGAGGCTGCCATGGCCCGCATCGGCCGGGACTGCCTCGCGGCGCAGGGCCTGCCGGATGTCGTCATCGCCAACGCCGGCATCAGCATCGGCATGGACACGACGCAGTTCGACGATCTCGACGTGATGCGCCGCGTCTTCGCGACCAACAACGTCGGGCTGGCTGCGACCTTCCATCCGTTCGTGAGCGCGATGAACGAGCGCGGCTCCGGCACGCTGGTCGGTGTGGCCAGCGTCGCCGCCATCCGCGGTCTGCCGGGCCATGGCGCCTATTCGGCGAGCAAGGCCGCCGTCGTCGCCTACTGCGAAAGCCTGCGCGGCGAATGCCGGCCCTTCGGCGTCAAGGTCGTCACGCTGCTGCCGGGCTACATCGACACGCCGCTGACGCGCGGCAACCGCTACGGCATGCCCTTCCTGATGCAGGTGGACGACTTCGCCGAGCAGGCCGTGCGCGCCATCCGCGCCCAGGTCAGCTACCGCGTGATCCCCTGGCAGATGGGGGTTTTGGCCAAGGTGCTGCGCCTGCTGCCGAACTGGCTCTATGACCGCGCCCTGGCCGGTCGGCCACGCAAGCAGCGGGCGAGCGAATAGGGGCTGACGCAGGCCGCGTGCCGCGAACCAGACGCCAGACCCCAGAGGGCCTCGCCAAAATGAACAAGGCGCCCGAAGGCGCCTTGTGCTGAGACCGGAAGGTCAGTGCTGCTCAGTAGCCGCCGCCGCCGTAGCCGCCGCCGCCACCCGAGCGACCGCCACCACCGTAGCCGCCACCGCCGGAACGGCCACCGCCGCCACCACCGTA
>SEEY01000528.1 GCA_004211235.1 Rubrivivax sp. | reverse complement strand
GATGTGAAGTGGCGCTCCTGGCCGTCGATCACGAGCCGCCCGCCGTCGGGCTTGTACTGCCCGCCCAGTATCTTCAGCAGCGTGCTCTTGCCCGCGCCGTTCTCGCCCAGCAGGCCCATGACCTGGCCGGCATGCGCCTCGAAGCTCACCCCGTTCAGCGCCTTGACACCGGGGAAGAACTTGCTGATGTTGTCGAACTGCAGGGAAGACATCAGAGTCCCATCTGCTTTCGGAGTTCGGCCTGGTTCGCGCGCGTCATCAGGATGCCGCTCGTGAGCGTGACCGGCGGCGGCTTCTTGCCGGCCGTCGCCCATTCATAGACCGCCACGGCCGTCTCGTAGCCATGGCGCTTCGGGCTGATCAGCACCGTGCCGAAGAAGCCGGTCGGCGTCGGCTTGGTGAACTCGTTCAGCGCCGTCTGGCTGCCGCCGATGCCGATGGCCAGCATCGCGTCCTGCTTGATGCCCCGGCCTTCGGCGGCGCGCACGGCGCCCAGAGCGGCTTCGTCGTTCAGGCCGAAGGCCACCCACTTCTTGAACTTGGCGTTCTTCGTGAAGGCGATGTTCGCGGCGTTGAAGGCGCTCTCGGTGTCGGTCTTGGCCTGTGGGGCGTCGATGACGTTGGCGGCCGGCATGCCGCCGGCCTTCAGTGCGTCGGCAGCGCCCGTCGTGCGGTCGCGGCCGGTGGGCAGCTGGTCGAAGGCGACGCGCAGCACGCCCACTTCCTCGAGCTTCCAGCCGCGCGCCTTGATCTCGGCCAGCAGGCCCTGGCCGACCTGCTTGCCGATCTCGTAGCCGGAGATGCCCATGTGCGGGATGTCGGCGATGGGCTTGCCGGCGCCGTCGACAAGCTGGTCGTCCACCGACATCACCTTGAGGTTGTGGCGCTTGGCCGCGCGGTTGATGGCGACGCCCAGCTTCACGTCGGGCGCGCAGATGACGAAGCCGACCGCTTTCTGCGCAGCCAGGTTGTCGATGGCGGCCAGCGTCTTCTCGCCGTTGGGCACGCCGATCTTGACGAGCGTGAAGCCCTTGTCCTTGGCAGCCTGTTCAGCAAACTTCCATTCATCCTGGAACCAGGGTTCCTCGGCCTGCTTGACGAGAAAGCCGATCTTGACCGGCTCGGCCGCCTGCAGTGCGATGGGGGCGGCCAGCGAGGCCAGCAGGGCGAGGTTGAGCGCGCGTCGTTGCATCTTCATGGTCGTGTCTCCTTGTCAGTCTTCAAACAATGTGTCGTCGACACCGAGGGCCTTCGGCAGGCGCAGGCCGAACAGGCTGCCGGACAGCGGCTGCGCGTTCAGCGCATCGCGGCCAAGCTCCGAGCGTGCGGTGGTCACCATCAATTCGTCGCCGCCTTCGCCGCCGATGGCAGGGCAGCTCGTGTGGGCCGCCGGCGCGTGCAGCACGCCCATCAGTTGCCCGGCCGGGTCGTAGCGCGCCACACGGCCGGCGCCCCACTGCGCATTCCACAGGCAGCCCTCCGCATCGATGACCGAACCATCGGGCCAGGCGTCGGCGCGGTCCATCTCGGTGAAGGGCCGCAGGTTGCCGACCTGGCCGCTGTCGGCGTCGTAGTCGCACTGCAGGATCTGCCGCGCCAGCGTGTCGCAGAAGTACATCGTGCGGCCGTCCAGGCTGAAGCAGATGCTGTTGGCGATGGCCACCGCCGGCAGCGCCAGCCGGCGCAGGCCCTTGCGCCGGGAGAACTGGTAGAAGCTGGCGATCGGGCGCTTTTCCTTCGCCTCGTTCATCGTGCCGAAGACGAAGTTGCCGCTGCGGTCGGTGCGGCCGTCGTTGATGCGCGTGCGTGCCTCGGCCGCGTCGACGGGCGCCAGCGTCTGCAGCTGGGTCAGCTCCAGGTTGTCACCCAGCGTCACGATCGCCAGGCGCTTGGCCAGGCCGAGCAGCACGCGGCCGGAGCGGGCGTGGGCGAAGCTGCCCAGGCGGTCGGGCAGGCGGCAGACCTGCGCGGCCGCCGAACCCGGCCGCCAGGCGTGCAGCGTGGAGGACTCGATGTCCGTCCACCACCACCGGCCGCCCTGCCACAGCAGACCTTCGCCAAGGGTGGCGCCTTGCGGCAGCGTCAGTTCCAGGTCGCCGGTCAGTTTCATCAGGAGCTCAGGTTAAGGAGCCGTTCCATTCGCTACCAATCGAATGTCCGGCCTTAACTATCCGGAATGGGAATACCTACGGCGTGATCGCCACGCGGCGCACGGTCAGCAACCGGGCACCGCGCAAGTCCGCCACCTGCGTCTGGCCGGCTGCGAACGCGGGGCGGTGGGCGGCGTCGATATAGATGGGCGCGTCGGCGCGCAAGGGCAGCACGCTCAGGCGCAGCTCGGCACCCGGCTTGAGAGCGAACTGGCGCAGGCCGATCTGCCAGCGCTGGCCGTTGTAGTACCAGTCATCGAGCATCGTCGTGCCGGCAAAGACCCGGCCGATGTCGCCCACGAAGTCCAGCTCCAGCAGCACGTCCTCGGCCTTCGGCGGGAGTCGCGCAGGCAGCGTGAGCGACCAGGTCGCGGCGCTGGCGAACGCTTCGGGGACCGGCTGCACGGCCGCCTTCGCCAGGCCGCCCTTGAGGATGGGCGGCGCATTGCCGGCCTTGCGGACGACGGCGATGTGCAGCGTCGGCTGGGCGTTGTCGCCAGCGACCTCAAGCCGCTGCAGCAGCCCGTCCTGGCTGACCTTCAGGCCCGCGGCATGAGGCCTGGGCAGCGCAGGGAAGATGGCGGCGCGCAGCGGCTGCGGGCCGATGGCGCGCAACTGCAGCTTGCCGTCCGCGACCCAGACCTGCTGCTCGCTGAACACCAGGCGACGCTGGCCGGCGATCTCCAGCACATTGAGCTGATCCAACTGTTCCGGCGCCAGCAGCAGCACGCTGACGGCGCGGCCGTTGGCCGTGCCGCCGATGCGCTGCAGGCCGGCCTCCGGCTTGAGCGCCCTGACGCCGTCCGGCAGCGCGAACTCGGCGGAAACGTTGGCCGTCGTCGCGAACACATGGACGATGCCTTGCGCGCCCGCGTCGACCCGCGTGACCGGCTGGGCCGTTGCGTAGCGCAGCTTCACGCCGTCCAGATCGAGATTGATCGGCCAGACGAAATAGGCGCCATTCGGGATGTCGACCGGCTGGCTCGGCAGCGTGACGGTGCCGCCCGGCAGCTGCACCTCGAAGCGCACGCCCGCCTGCGTCGGCATGGGGTACTGGCGCACGTGGTTGTTGAAGAACAGGAAGCCGCTGTCGCCTGCGGCGCGAACGGACCAGCGCGGCGTCTGCAGGTCGGCCGGGTTGGCCGGCGAGCGCTCGGGCTGGCGCACCGTCATCGTCGCCAGCGCCGCGCCGTAGTCGCGCAGGAAGTAGTGGAAGGGGCGCAGCTTGGTGAGCACCGGGCGCTGCTGGCC
>SEEY01000527.1 GCA_004211235.1 Rubrivivax sp. | reverse complement strand
GGCGGTACGCGGCCGGTAGTGGACGAACTTGCTGCGCTTGTCGAAGAAGGCCGTGTCGTACTCGTCCGCCTCGATGACGAACGGGGCGCCCTTGCGACCCAGGCGCGCAGACACACCGAAGTTCTGCGGCACGCCGCCAACCAAAAACCCGGGCTCCAAGCCGGCATGCTCAAGCATCCAGGCAAGGATCGACGTCGTCGTCGTCTTGCCATGCGTGCCGGCCACGGCCAGCACGTGGCGACCCTGCAGCACGTGCTCGGCAAGCCACTGCGGGCCCGAGACGTAGGGCAGGCCGGCGTCGAGGATGGCTTCCATCAACGGAAAGCGCTCGCCGCGCGTGACGACGTTGCCGATGACGAAGACGTCGGGCTTGAACTCGAGCTGTTCGGCGCCGAAGCCTTCGATGAGCTCGATGCCCAGCGCCTGCAGCTGCGTGCTCATCGGCGGGTAGACGTTGGCGTCGCAACCCGTGACACGGTGCCCGGCCTCACGCGCCAGCGCCGCCAGCCCACCCATGAAGGTGCCGCAGATGCCGAGGATATGGAGATGCATGTCGTTCAGCCCCAGGGGGCGCGAGATCAGCGCAGGGCGGTGCGCGCGGCCGCGAGGGTGGCGTCGATGTCGGCCTCGCTGTGGGCCGCGGACACGAAACCCGCCTCGTACAAGGCCGGAGCAAGATAGATGCCGGCTTCCAGCATTGCGTGGAAGAAGCGGTTGAACCGCTCCTTGTCCGTGGCCATGACGGTGGTGTAGTTCTGCGGCAGTTCGGGCAGCAGGAAGAAGCCGAACATGCCGCCTTCGCTGTCGGCGCTGAAGGGCACGCCGTTTTCGGCAGCGACGCCCTTCAGACCTTCCACGAGCTGGGCCGTCTTTGCAGCCAGCGCGTCGAAGAAGCCGGGCTTCTGGATCTCGCGCAGCGTCGCCAGCCCGCAGGCGGTGGCTACCGGATTGCCGGACAGCGTGCCGGCCTGGTAGACGCCGCCCAGCGGCGCCAGATGCTGCATGACCTCGCGCCGCGCACCGAAGGCCGCCAACGGCATGCCGCCACCGATGACCTTGCCAAACACCGAGATATCGGGCGCGAAACCGGGGATCAATTGCGCGTAGTGGCCCTGCGCGGATGCCAGGCCGACGCGAAAGCCCGTCATCACTTCATCGAGCACCAGCAGCGCGCCATGCTGGGTGCACAAGCGACGCAGCGCCCTCATGAAGGGCAGGGAGGCGCGCACGAAGTTCATGTTGCCGGCAATCGGCTCGACGATCACGCAGGCGAGCTCGGCGCCGTGCTGCACGAACGCCGCTTCCAGCTGCTCGACGTTGTTGAACTCCAGCACGACCGTGTCGGCCGCCGCGCCGGGCGTGACGCCCGCACTGGTCGGATGGCCGAAGGTTGCCAGGCCGGAACCCGCCTTCACCAGCAGTGCGTCGGTGTGACCGTGATAGCAGCCCTCGAACTTGATGAACTTCGGCCGGCCGGTGGCGCCGCGCGCCAGGCGAATGGCACTCATCGTCGCCTCGGTGCCGGAGCTGACCAGGCGCACCTGATCCATGCTCGGCACGAGCTTCAGGATCTCCTCAGCCAGCTCGATCTCGCGCTCGGTCGGCGCACCGAACGAGAAGCCGTCGACGGCTGCTTTCTGCACGGCCTCCAGCACGGCCGGATGACCGTGGCCGAGGATCATCGGGCCCCAGGAGCCGATGTAGTCGATGTAGCGCTTGCCCTCGGCATCGACGATGTAGGCGCCTTCACCGCGGGCGATGAAGCGGGGCGTGCCACCGACGGCACGGAAAGCTCGCACGGGGGAATTGACGCCGCCCGGGATGACGCGCGCGGCGCGCTCGAAAAGCTCGTTGTTGCTGGCCATGGCGGTGAAGTCAGGAAATCAGTGCATGCGCCGCGGCGTCTTGGGCGACGGCTCGGGTTCGGGCTCGACGCCTTCGAAGCCTGGCTCCGCATCGTCCTCGTCCGCCGGTGGCAGGGCCCAGAAGAAGCGGTCAGGCACGACATTGCCCATGCCGGGGCGGAATCCCGCGTCCAGCGACTGGTCCAGGAAGGACAGCGCCTCGCTGACCGCCGAGTGCAGCTCGGCGCCCACCGACAGCAGCGCTGCCAGTGCCGCCGACAGCGTGTCGCCGGCGCCGACGAAGGCGGTCTCAAAGCGCTCGAACTTCTCGCCGGCGATCGGCCCCTGGGCGTTCGCCAGCACGTTGTCGATGAACTGGTTGGGCAGCTGGACGCCAGTCACCAGCACGTGCTGCGCGCCGGCCTGGGCGGCGGCCACGGCCAGCTCGCGGGCGGACGGCGTGCGCTCGCTGTCCCAGTCGGGCAGCAGGAAGTCGGTCAGCGTCTTGTGGTTGCCCACGAGCACCAACGTCTGCGGCAGCACCAGCTCGCGAAGTGCGTCCAGGTATTGCTGTTGATCGTCCTCGTCGATCCAGGCGACCGAGGGCACGTAGGTGACCAGCGGCACATCCGGATAGTCGCTCAACACCTCGGCGACCGCGCTGACCGCCTCGGCGTTGCCAAGAAAGCCAACCTTCCAGGCCGTGATGGGCACGTCCTCGAGGATGTGGCGGGCCTGCTCGGCGATCGTGTCCGGGTCGAGATTGGCGTGCTCGAAGATTTCGGCTGTGTCGCGCAGCACGACGCCGGTGACCACGGGCAGGCAGTGCGCGCCCATGGCTGCGATCGTGGCCACGTCACCGGCCAGTCCGCCGGCGCCCGAAGCGTCGTTGGCGTTGAAGCTCATGACACAGGCCGGCGGCGGGCTGTCCTGCTCGTCTTGAGGTTCGTCGACCTCGTTGTCGGGGGGAAGGGAAGTTGGGCTCATGGGAAGTCGTGGCGGTCGCGGCCGAAGAGCTGCCTCAAAGCGTGGAGTCTGCCGCTAAAAGGGCGTTTGCTCGGCCCTGGGCACAGGCGTTTGCCCTCAGCATTGCGCTTTCGGGCCCTGGCTAGAATGAATCGATTGTAGTGAGCAAACCTGAGCGACACGTGAGCGAACCCAGTACCTGGATGTGCCTGATCTGTGGATGGATCTATGACGAAGTGACCGGAGATCCCGAACACGGCATCGCCCCCGGCACGAAATGGGAGGACGTCGACATGAACTGGACTTGCCCGGACTGCGGTGCGCGCAAGGAAGATTTCGAGATGGTGCGCATCTGATCGGCTTTGTAGCCAGCCGAACCTGCCCGGACCCGAGCTGAAGTTCAGAGGAGACAAGGTTTGAATGAGCAAGTTTCCAGTACCGGACCGACCCGGGTTCTGGTCATTGACGACAGCAACACCATCCGCCGCAGCGCCGAGATTTTCCTGACTCAGGGCGGTCACAAGGTGGCCCTGGCTGAGGACGGTTTCGATGCTTTGGCCAAGCTGGGCGATTTCCATCCCGACCTGGTGTTCTGCGA
>SEEY01000526.1 GCA_004211235.1 Rubrivivax sp. | reverse complement strand
CAGCACAAGGGCGTAGCCGCCGGCCTTCACCCGGTCGACGGCTTGCTGGCCGTCACCCGCGACGTCCACCGCCAGGCCGGCGCTGCCGAGCAATGCGACGGCGACCTCCTGGTTCACCGCGTTGTCCTCGGCGAGCAGGATGCGCAGCGAGCGGCTGCGAGCCAGCTCCGCCAGGCGCTCGCGCACCGAGTGCGGCCGCGGCGGCATTGCAGCGGCGGGCTGGGCTTCGGCCGTGGCTTCCACGTCGAGCGCGAACCAGAAGGTGCTGCCTCGGCCGGGCTGGCTCTGCACGCCGACGCGACCGCCCATCAGCTCGGCCAGGCGCCGGCAGATGGCCAGCCCCAGCCCCGTGCCGCCGTAGCGGCGGGTGGTGGAGCTGTCGGCCTGCTCGAAGTCACGGAACAGCCGCGTCTGCGCCTCGGGCGCGATGCCGATGCCGCTGTCCTGCACCTCCAGGCGCAATGGCAGGCGCACATTCCCCGAGGGCGCTTCGACCGGATCGCCGTCCAGCCGCACGGCCAGGCGCACGAAGCCCGTCTCGGTGAACTTGACGGCATTGCCGGCGAAGTTCAGCAGCACCTCGGCGATGCGCTGCGGGTCGCCCAGCAACACGCGGCCGGACAGCGCCGGCGGGAGGTCGGTCTCGACGCGCAGCCGCTTGGCGGCAGCCGACTGGGCCGTCATGTTGGCAATGTTGTCCAGCACCTCGTCAAGCGTGAACGGCCGCTGCTCGAGCTGCACCTTGCCGGCCTCGATCTTGGAGAAGTCGAGCACGTTGTTGATGACGCTGAGCAGGTGCTCGGCCGCATTGGCCACCTTCTGCAGGCGTTGCTGCTGCACGGGCTCCACGGCGTCGCTCTGGGCGAGGTAGGTCAGGCCGATGATGGCGTTCATCGGCGTGCGGATCTCATGGCTCATGTTGGCCAGGAAGGCGCTCTTGGCCAGGCTTGCGGCCTGGGCCGCCTGCGTGGCCTCGGCCAGCTCGGCGGTGCGGGCCTCCACCAGCTCCTCGAGGTGGTGCCGGTAGCGCTCCAGCTCCAGCGCATCGCGGCGTTCACGCGAGATGTCGGTCAGGAAGCCATGCCACAGCACGCCGCCGTCGCCTTCGCGCTGCGGGATGGCATTGCCGTAGATCCAGCGCTCGGCGCCGTCGGGCTGGGGCGTGCGGAACTCCTGCTGCCACGGGCTCAGCGAGCGGGCGCTGGCCAGCAGGCTTTCACGCACGGCGGCGCGGTCGTCGGGATGGATGCGCTCGAACCACGGCGCCGCACTGCGGTTGAGCTCGGCGGCGCCGACCGGGAAGTACTCACGCACCGCCTCGCTCACGTAGGCGAAGCTGAAGTCGCCGTTGACCGCCAGGCGCAGCTGGTAGACAACGCCAGGCACGGTCTCGGCCATGCCGCGCAGCCGCTCGATGAGGGCGCGCTGAGCGTTGAACTGCTGCTGCAGTGCGTCGCGCATGTGTTCCAGATGGCCGCCGAGCTGGCCGATCTCGTCGCCGCGCCGGTGTTCCAGCGTGGCACTGAAGCGGCCCTGTGCGAGGTTGTTGGCGAAGTCGCCCAGTTCACGCATCGGCCGGAACAACCGCGAGTTCAGCAGCCACAGCACCAGCGCCAGCGACACGAGCAACTGGCCGCCCACCGTCGCGGCGTAGAGCCAGCGCTGGCGCGACAGCGCCGTCGTGCTGAGGTGGTCGTCGATCTCGATCTGGATGTGGCCGATGCGCGTGGCGCCGCGCAGGATGTCCCGCTCCCCGGTCAGCGTCCGGCCCTTGCGGCGCTCGGGCAGGTTGTTCTCGATGAAGGGCAGGCCCTGGGAGGCATCGCTGACGCTCACCCGCACCACGTCCGGTGACTTGACGATGGCGGACACGACCTCGCGTGCGGCGATCGCGTCCAGGTTCCAGAGCAGCTCGGGCAGGCTGCTGGCCAGCACGTCGAGCTTGGCATCCAGGTCGCGTTGCAGCGACTGCTCGGCGACCGTCGATTCACGCAGCCCGATGAACAGACCGCCGACGATCAGCGCAGGCACCAGCAGGCCCACGCTGGCGCCGAGGGCCAGCGCGGCGAAGAGCGAGGACGAGTGCTTGCGGCTCAAGATGCGGTCAGGCGGCCAAAGGGCCAGAGGGCCGGTGCTGGCGGGGCGCGCCAGGTCGTATTGTGACGACGCGGCGCATGCCCGCTCAGCCCTTGCCCAGCAGCTGCGGCTTGAGGGAGGAGTCCACCGGCTTGTCGCCCAGCCAGATCTTCAGCACCGCGTTGTAGAAGGCCAGATCCTTCATCGGCTCGCCGATGGGTTTGCCGTTGAGGAACATGACGGTGCCGGTGTCGGGCACCCAGTCGACGCTGATGACGTCGCCCTTCTTGCCTTGCGGAATGTTCACGAAGGCCTCGCCGAACTGGGCGAGCTGGTTGACGAACCGCGAGCGCTCGGCCTTGTCGGTGTTGGCCGTGATGCCGGCGATGAAGGCCTGCCCGAGGTCGTCCCCCGTGACCTCGCGCAGCAGCCCGAGGCTGAAGCGTCGCGGCCCGCTGCTTTCGAGCACGCCGGCCGTCGTGTCCTTCTTCTCGGGCAGGTAGAGCACGAGTGCGTAGACCTTGATGATCACGCGCGTGCGGATGCCGGCGCCATTGACCTTCAGCTCCTTGCCGCCGACCCGCACGGTGTCGTCGAACTTGAGGCCCCCGACCTCGACCGCCCGGGCCGCGCTGCCCAGCCCGAGGGCCAGGCCCAGTGCGGCGAAGCAGTGAATGACTGGATGCGTCTTCATGGAGTCTCCTGATCTTCTTGTGGATGGGAATCTCAGCGCGCCGTGTCGAGCTTGAAGAGACTGACGACTTCCTCAAGGCCCTGAGCCTGGGAGCGCAACGAGTCTGCGGCGGCGGCGGCCTCTTCCACCAGCGCGGCGTTCTGCTGCGTGCTCTTGTCCATGTCGTGGATGGTATGCGTCACCCGCTCGATGCCGGTGCTCTGTTCGGTGCTGGCATGGGTGATCTCGCCCATGATGTCGGTCATCCGTTGCACGCTCGCCACCACGCCCTGCATCGTGCTCCCGGCCCTGGCGACAAGCTCGTTGCCAAGCGCCACCTTCTCGACCGAATCGCCGATGAGGCGCTTGATCTCCCTGGCCGCGTCGGCGCTGCGCCCGGCCAGCGACCTCACCTCGCTGGCCACGACCGCGAAGCCGCGCCCCTGCTCGCCCGCACGCGCCGCTTCCACGGCCGCATTCAGCGCCAGGATGTTCGTCTGGAAGGCGATGCCGTCGATGACGCTGATGATGTCGACGATCTTCCTGCTCGACGCGTCGATGCTGCTCATCGTCGTCACGACCTGCGCCACCACGGCGCCGCCCTCGCCCTCGCCCGCGACGGTGGAGGCGGCCTGCGCCAGCTGGTTGGCCTGGCGCGCGTTC
>SEEY01000525.1 GCA_004211235.1 Rubrivivax sp. | reverse complement strand
TCCTTGATGCCGACCGCACCGAACTCGGCAACCAGGACATCGCCAGCCTCGACTACAAGGAACTGCCGCGCGACGTGAAGCCCGGCGACACGCTGCTGCTCAACGACGGCCTGCTCGTGCTGACCGTCGACCACGTGCGCGGCGCGCAGGTGCACACCACCGTCAAGCTCGGCGGGGAGCTGTCCAACAACAAGGGCATCAACAAGCAGGGCGGCGGCCTCACGGCACCGGCGCTGACGGGCAAGGACATGGAGGACATCAAGACGGCAATGTCCTTCCAGTGCGAATACCTGGCGGTGAGCTTCCCGAAGAACGCCACCGACATGGAGATGGCGCGCCAGCTGGCCAACGTGGCCGGCGAGCCCTATCGCCACAAGCCGGCCATGATCGCCAAGATCGAGCGCTACGAGGCGATTCCCCACCTCGAAGCCATCCTGAAGGCCAGCGACGGCATCATGGTGGCGCGCGGCGACCTGGCCGTCGAAGTGGGCAACGCGGCCGTGCCGGCGCTGCAGAAGCGCATGATCAAGATGGCCCGCGCGCTGGACAAGGTGTCCATCACCGCGACGCAGATGATGGAGTCCATGATCGTCAACCCGGTGCCCACGCGCGCCGAGGTCAGCGACGTCGCCAATGCCGTGCTGGACGGCACCGACGCGGTCATGCTGTCCGCCGAGACGGCCGCCGGCAAATTCCCGATCGAGACCGTCGAGCAGATGGCCAACATCGCGCTGGAAGCCGAGCGTGCCGAGGACGTGACGCTGCTGGACACCGACTTCGCCGGCCGCCAGTTCGGCCGCATCGACCAGTCCATCGCGATGGGCGCTCTGTTCACCGCCCACCACCTCGGCTGCAAGGCCATCCTGGCGCTGACCGAGTCCGGCTCGACCGCGCTGTGGATGAGCCGCCACCGCATCAACGTACCCATCTTCGGCCTGACGACGCAGGTCATCAGCCAGCGCCGCATGGCGCTGTACCGCAACGTCAAGCCGCTGCTGATGCCGCAGTTCGAGGATCGTGACCAGGCCCTGGCCGCCGCCGAGCGGATCCTCGTCGAGCGCGGCGTGCTGATGCCGGGCGACACCTACGCCATCACCTGCGGCGAGCCGATGGGCTACCCCGGCGGCACCAACATGCTCAAGGTCTGTCGGGTGGGCTGAAGCCCTTTGCCCATCGCATGAGAAGCCGGCCGCATGCCGGCTTTTTCATTGATGGCTGTGCCCGACGTGGCTCTTTGGCGGCAGCTCGGCGCCCGGTTCCGCGAGGCTTTCCAGGATGGCGCAAGCGTCGCCGTCGCCCTGGCAGCGCGCCCGCAGCGCCAGCAACTCCTTTTCGAGTTCCTGCAGCGCCGCGATGCGCGCGCTGACGTGGCCGATGTGCTCGTCCAGCAGCGCATTGGTTTGCGCGCAGTCATTGCCGCTCTGCAGCGCCAGCAGCGCGCGCACCTCGGCAAGATTCATGTCCAGCGAGCGGCATCGGCGGATGAAATGCAGCCGCTCGGCATCGGCCGGGCCGTAGACGCGGTAGCCGGCATCGGTGCGTGGCGGAGGCAGCAGCAGGCCTTCGCGCTCGTAGTGGCGGATGGTGTCGACAGGCGTTCCGGTCAGGCGGGCGAGTTCACCGATGCGCATTGCGGCATTGTCTGGCTTGACTCTGGTGTGGCTCCAGGGTTTGCAATGGCGACCTGTCCGACGCAAGGTCTTCCCTGAATGAGCCACGCCTGCCACCACCACCACGACGAACCCAGCCCCGGCAACTCCCCGGCCTATCGCCGCGTGTTGTGGGCCGCGCTGCTCATCAACGCGGCCATGGCGGTTGTCGAGATCACCTGGGGCTGGCGGGCCGGCTCGCTGTCGCTGTGGGCCGATGCGCTGGACTTCATCGGCGATGCGGCCAACTACGGCGCCTCGCTGGCCGTGCTGTCCGCCGGCCTGCTGTGGCGGGCGCGGCTGGCCTGGGCCAAGGGCTGGGCGATGGCGATCTTCGGCGTCGGCGTGCTGGCGCGTGCGGCCTGGGCCGCGCTGAACGGCGAGCCGCCGCAGGCCGAGACCATGGGCATCGTCGGCACGCTGGCGTTGATGGCCAATGTCGGCGTGGCGGTCATGCTGTATGCCTGGCGCGAAGGCGATGCCAACATGCGCGCCGTCTGGCTGTGCAGCCGCAACGACGCGCTCGGCAACGTCGCCGTGATGGCCGCCGCCGGTGCGGTGGCGTTCACCGGCCAGGCCTGGCCCGACCTGCTCGTGGCGGCCGCGATGGCCAGCCTGGCGCTGCACTCCTCGCGCGAGGTGCTGCGCCACGCCCACGCCGAGCTCAGATCACCGCGAGCCCCAGCACGGTGACGCCCATCACCGCGGTGGCCAGCCAGCCCATCGCGCGCAGCCGCCTGCCGATGGCGTGGCCGCCCATGACGGCCGGCCGCGACGCCAGCACCATCATCGCCACCATGATGGGCACGGCCGTCACGCCGTTGAACACGGCCGACCAGAACAGCTCCTTCACCGCGTCCATCGGCGTGAAGCACAGCGCCACGCCGCCCAGCGTCGCTGCGGCGATCACGCCGTAGAAGCCGCGCCCCTCGCCGCGCTCCAGCTTCAGGCTCAGCGAGCCGCGCCAGCCCGCCACCTCCGCCACGGCATACGCCGCCGACCCCGCCAGCACCGGCACCGCCAGTAGCCCGGTACCGATGATGCCGAGCGCAAACAGCAGTGCCGCATGCTCGCCGGCCACCGGGCGCAGTGCCTCGACGGCCTGGGCCGAGGTCTGGATGTCCGTCACGCCCGCCGCATGCAGCGTGGCCGCCGTCGACAGCATGATGAAGAAGGCGATGAGGTTGGAGAACCCCATGCCGATGTGGGTGTCGATCTTGATGCGCCGCAGATGCGTCTTCACCTCCTGTGGCGTGTGGCGCGTGTGCGGCTCGCCGGCCCCGGTGGCCTGGTCCTCGACTTCCTGGCTGGCCTGCCAGAAGAACAGGTAGGGGCTGATCGTCGTGCCGAAGACGGCCACCAGCATCAGCAGCGAGTCGCGGTTCCAGCGCATCTCGGGATGCAGCGTCCGCCTGAGCACATCGCCCCAGTCCAGGCCCAGCACGAGGACGACGCCGACATAGGCCAGCAGCGCCAGCGTCAACCACTTGAGCCAGCGCACATAGCCGTGGTACGGCAGGAAGACCTGCATCGCCGCGCTCGCCACGCCGAAGCCGACGGCGTAGAGATGCGCCGAGCCTCCGGCCAGCAGCTGCACCGCGGAGGCCATGGCGGCAATGTCCGCAGCGATGTTCAGCGTGTTGGCCATCAGCAGCAGGCCGACGAGCAGCAGCAGCACCGGCCTTGGAAACGCACGCTTGAAATTCGCGGCCAGGCCTTCGCCGGTGACATAGCCGATGTGCGCACTGACGATCTGGATGGCCGTCATCAGCGGC
>SEEY01000524.1 GCA_004211235.1 Rubrivivax sp. | reverse complement strand
CACCAGAAGTCCAGCTCGCCGGCGAGCTGGACTTCTGGTGGCGCTCCCTGGCCGGGCTGGACGACAACGCCCCGCGTCAGCTGCGCGACCGCATCGAGCTGCTCATCGTCCAGCAGCTGGCCGCCGACCTGCGCTGGGTGGAGCGCCGCTTCCTGCAGCAGGACGCGGGCATGTCCGTGCAGCGCCTGCCCAGCCCCGTGGAGCGCGAACTGTCGGTGCTCTGGCACACGACCCTGGGCGACGAGGCTGATGCCGGCGCCGAGCGTGACGACCGGGAACGCCTGCGGGAGCGCTTCTTCGCCTTCCTCAGCGCTGCCGAGGATGTGAGCCGACTGGCGCGCGAGCTGCTGCCGGAGAGCCTGGCCACGCGCCGCCACGAGCCGGCGGCGGCGCTGCTGATCGCTTTCCTGCACCTGTGCGAGATGGCGCAGGCGGAGGTGAACCGCCTGCCAGCCCGCCACACGGCGTTCTACCTGCGCGACTGCCTGGGCTTCCAGCCCAAGCCGCCACGGCCCGACCGCGTGCATCTGGCCTGCGAGCGCGACGTGCGGGCGCCCGGCGACGTGCAGCTCGCGCCCGGCACCGCCTTCGACGCCGGCAAGGACGCCGCGGGCCGGCCGCTGCGCTTCCTCAGCGAAGACGCGCTGGCGGTGACCGATCTGCGCGTGGCCGCGCTGTACACGCTGCGTCAGGAGCACGACCCGCTGATCGCGCCCGAGTGCCACCTGGGTTATGTCACCCGCAGCAAGCTGGCGCGACCGGCACCGGACGGCCGGCGCGTCTGGCCCCTGTTCGGCGCCAGCGGCGGCCCCGATGCCGAAGACGCCCGCATCGGCCTGGCCATCGCCTCGCCGCTGCTGCTGCTCGGCGAGGGCGAGCGCGAGATCCGCGTGCGGCTGCGCCTGCCGCAGACGGGGACAGGCCCGGGCTTGATGGCGCTGCGTGACGCGGTGCTGGCGGCGCGTACACCGCAGGCCCAGCGTGAGGCTTGGGGCGCGCTGCTGCCCGCGTGGCTGATGGCCGTCAGCGATGCGCGAGAAAACGCCGCGCTGGAGGCTCGCGCGCCGGTCCCGGGCGACCTGAGCGCGCAGGGCCTGCCAGTCCTGCGCAACGCCGTGGAGGCCCTGCCCGGCGCAACGCTCCCACCGCCCTTCGCCGGCCGTGAGCCGCCCCACCGCGCGCGCCTTTTCGGCCGGCTTCTGCAGGGTGCCTTGCGGCTGAGCCTGAGCAGCGCTCGCGGCTGGCTGGATGTGGACTGCCGGCTCGAACGGGTGGACCGTCCTGCCTCGGGCCGCACCCCGGAAGCCGGCGCCGGCTGCGACCTGCAGCTGCGCATCCGCCTCAAGCAGGAGATGCCGGCCATCGTCGGCTGCGACCCGGCGCTGCACGGCGCCGAGTGGCCCACACGGCTGCCGGTGCTGCGCCTGGAGCTGTCGACGCAGGGCCGCCTCTACCCCTACTCGCTGCTCGCGAAGTTCCAGCTTGCTGCGGTGGAGCTCGCGGTGACGGCCACCGGACTGCGCCAACTCCACCTGGAGAACAACTTCGGCCGGCTGGACGCCACCAAGCCGTTCATGCCGTTCGGGCCGCTGCCGAGCACGTCGTCCAGCGTGGCCATCGGCTCAGCCGAGGCCGCCCGCAAGGCGCTGGACCGGCTGTGGCTGGACATCGACTGGGCTGACCTGCCGCAGGAGGCCGGCGGCTTCGACAGCCACTACGCCGACTACGCCGGCCCTGCGGGCATTGCCCTGCGCGAGGGCAGCTTCAGCGCGACGGCCAGCTGGCTGCGCGATGGCCGCTGGCAGCCCCGCGCCCTGGCGCCGGGCGATGAGCTGCTGTTCAACGTCGACCCGCACAGCCGGCTGCTGCAGCCGGGCCGGCGCATCGAGATCGACCCGCGCTCGCTACGCCAGCTCAGCCGCGCCAGTACAGAGGACTGGCAACGTCTGCCGCAACCCCGCAATGGCCTGTGCCGACTGCAGCTCGCCAGCCCTTCGCAGGCCTTCGGCCATGCGCTGTACCCGGTCCAGCTGGCCGCCGCCGTGGCCGCCAACGCGCGCAGCCGCCGGCCCCGGCCGCTGCCGAGGACGCCGTACACGCCCGTCATCGCGCGGCTGTCGCTGAGCTACGAAGCCAGCAGCGTGATCGCGCTGGACCGCGACGACGAGCCTGCCCAAGGCGTGGATGGCGAACGCCTGTACCACCTGCATCCGCTGGGCCTGCAGCCGCTGCGCTCGGCGCTTTCGGAGCGCGGCCACCCGCTGCTGCCACCGCTCGGCGAGGGTGGACACCTGTACGTGGGCTTGAGCGGCAGTGACGCCAGCGGGCTGCTGACGCTGCTGTTCGAGATGCACGAGCCGCTGGCCGGCAGCGCGGCAGGCGACAACAGCCGCCCGGCCCTGCAGTGGGCGACGCTGGCCGGCGACGACTGGCGGCCCCTGCCCTCCACCCGCGTGCTGGGCGACACGACGCACGGCGGCCTGACCAGCGGCATCGTCACGCTGGACCTGCCGGACGACATGGACACCGCGCACACCACCATGCCCACCGGCTTCTTCTGGTTGCGGCTGTCGGCCGACGCGGAATTCGAGCGCTTCGCCGGACTGGTGTCCGTGCGCACGCAGGGGCTGCGGCTCCGGCGTGACCTGCAGCCGGCGGACAAGCCCCGCGGCAAGGTCACTCCGCCGGCGCCGCCCCAGCTGCTGGCAGACCGCGCCATCGCGCGGCCGGTGGCCAGCGTGCCCGGGCTGGCGGCGGTGGCGCAGGTAGGCCGCTCGTTCGGCCTGCGCCGCGAAGAAGACGAGCAGGCGCTCATTACCCGGGCCGGCGAGCGGCTGCAGCACAAGGGCCGCGCGTCGCTCGCCTGGGACGTGGAGCGGCTGTTGCTGCAGCGCTTCCCCGACATCGCGAAGGTGCGCTGCCTGCCAGCCGATGACGGCGACGGCCGCGTCACGGTCGTCGTGGTGCCAACGCTGCCGCGCAACGACGCCCAGCTGGCCTGCGCCGCCCCGCGCTTCAACGCGGTGGACCTGGCCCGCATGGCCGACACGCTGCGCGGCATCGGGTCGCCCTTTGCCGACTTCCTCGTCCGCAACCCGGCGTATGACCGGCTGCAGCTGCGCGCCACCATCGGTCTGCGCTCGGGCGCACACGAGGGCGCCACGCTGCGGCGTGTCAACGACGCCGTCGTGCGCATGTTGTCGCCCTGGTGCGATGAGGGCTACGGCCTGCGATTCGACTGGCTGGTGCGCAGCGAAGACCTGGAGGCCCGCATCCGCCGCATCGACGGCGTCGACGCCGTGACCCGGCTGTCCCTGCTGACCCTGACCTGCGACGACCAGCGCGCCTACCGCCTCCACGACACCGCGCTCGCGCCGCTGGGCCCCCTGCCGCCCGGCCAGGACGGCGATCGCCCCGCCCGCGGCGCCGCGC
>SEEY01000523.1 GCA_004211235.1 Rubrivivax sp. | reverse complement strand
GACAACTTCGGCAAGGATGGCCGCGACTGGGCTTTGGCTCGGGAGCGGCTGGCCGACCCGTCCATCGCGCCGGGACCGGCCGAGATCGCCTGGGCGCGCGACGTGTTTCGCGACCTGCTGAAGATCCGTGCCGGCACGCAGCTGCTGCGGCTGGCCAGCGCGGCGGAGATCCGCAAGCGCGTCAGCTTCCCCGGCAGCGGCCCGGGCCAGAACCCGGTGCTCGTGGCGACGCGCATCGACGGGCGCGGCCTCGGCGGACACAAGGCGGTGATGACGCTCATCAACGTCGCCCCCAGGGCGCAGGTGCTGGTCCTGCCTGAGGAAGCGGGCGCGCGCTGGGCGCTCCATCCAGTGCAGCGCCGGGGCGCCGATGAGCGTGTCAGGCGCGAGGCCCGCTTCGCCGACGGCCACTTCGAAGTGCCGGCCCGCAGCGCGGTGGTGTTCGTGCACGACTGATGAAAAAGGGCCCGTGCCGCTCGCGGCCCGGGCCCTGTCGATCTGCGCTTTGCGGCGGGGGATCAACCCGGCATGAAGTGCACCTGTTTCGCCATCAGCACACCGTCCTTCACGCTGCCCTTGATCTCCACCTTGGCGCCATTGGCCAGCTTGGCCGCATCGCCGTCGATGAACTTCACAGCGCTGCCCGAGGCGTCGACCTTCTGGCCGCCGACCTTGAAGTTGGCGCTGCTGACGAAGTCGCCCACCAGACCGGCCAGATAGACGTACTCGTTGCCGGCGTCGTCCTTCTCGGGCTTCTGCAGCTCGATGCTAAGCGCCGTCAGCTTGACGCTGTTCTCGTTGCCGCTGACGGCCACCTTGACGCTCAGGCGCGAGCCGTTGACGAGGTCGGCCAGCTGCGTGCCGGCGGGCAGCAGCACGGTGTTGGCCGTCAGCTGCACGGTGTAGCTGCCGACCTGCAGGCTCTCCGCGGTCACGTTGAAGGCGATGCCCGAGAAGCCGGCGGTCCTGGCCGTTCCCGGCGTGGACGTGACGCTGATGCTGGTCGCGGTGAAGACACCGGTCGTCGCCGAATAGCTGCCCTCGACCGCGACCGTCAGGCCATTGGCCAGCGTGGTCACGTTCTTCACGTCGAGGTTGAGCTTGGTGGTGTCGGTCCATTTCACCGTCGTGCCCAACAGCGTGAAGCTGTGTGCGTTCAGGTCCACGCCGGCAATGGCGCCGCTCAGGCGCTGGGGCTTGTCGGCCGGCGGCGGCTGCACGGCGATCTCGATGGCCTTGACGCCGGCCGAGGTCAGCTGCCCCGTCACCTCCACCCAGGCGCCGGCCGCCACGTCGGCGGGGCTGCCCTTGGTGAACTTGGCAGCGCTCGCGTCGACGACGGTGCCGCGCAGCGTGAAGTTGCCCAGCGACGCGTAGTCGGTGATCTGGCCGACGAGCAGCGCCTTGATGGCGGTGTCGTTCTTGAACACGCGCAGCCAGTCGGCCTTCATGGTGCCGTCCTTGATCGTGCCGTGCGCCTGGGCCTGGGCACCGTTGACGACATCCGCCGCCACAGTGCCTTCCTTGAGCGTCGCGGTGCTGGCGTCCACGACGACATCGCCGATGCGCAGCGCGGCCAGGCTGGTGAAGTCGTTGATCGGGCCGCCGACGGTGGTGTCGGACGAATCCGCCAGCTTGCGTGCCTTGATCTCGATGACGCTGGCGGCCAGCATGTTCTTGCCGCCGCTGGCGGTGGGCGCCGCCGTCGCGACGACGCTGACCAGCTTGCCGTTTTCGATGACGGCACCGCTGGGCAGCAGCTTGGCGTCGGCATAGCTCACCGTCACGCTGCTGTTGCCCACCAGCGCAAAGGTCTTGGCCCCCGTGTCGAGCGACTGCACAGCGCCGCTGAGGCGGAACAGTTCGGTGCCGTCTTTCGCCTTGCGCTCGATGCGCGTGGCCGTGATGCTGCCGTCGCCTGCCACCGTGCCGCTGACCTTGACGAGGTCGCCGACGGCCAGCTGGCTCAGTGCACTGAAGCCCTCGAAGACGGTGGGCAACTGGCCGGTCGCCGTCGTCTTGATGGTCTGGCCGAACACGACCAGCGTGCCGGCCGCCGTGTCGACCGCGCCGACCGTGCCGGCCAGCGCGAAGTTGACGACCAGGTTTTGCAGCACGCCGTCCTTCAACTCGCCCTGCACGCGCATGCCGGTGTGCAGGTCGCCGAGCGTGCCCGCCGTCTGCGCATCCGGGCGGTTGGAGATCAGCACCTTGGCCAGGCTGTCATCGAAGCGCTGGCCATCGATGATGACGCTGCCGAAGCCGGTGATGGTGCCGTCGACCACCGAGGCCGTGCTGGCCGCGGGCACCGAAGGCGCCGGTGCGGCGGGTGACTGCGTGGCGCTGCCGGCGCCGCCGCCACCGCCGCAGGCGACCAGCACCGCGGCACTGATGGCACAGGTCGTGGCGCAGAAGGCCCGCTGCAGAAGTTGATGAAGTGCGTTCATTGAACTGCCTCTGATGTGGATGGCCGTCGAGGGCCTTGTTGGCGTGATCGGGCGTCCCTCTGAGCCCGTGAATCCAGTCTGCCCACGAGGGCTGTGCGCTGGCTGTCGAGCTGTGTCGAGTTGTTGCAGAGGGCGCAGGCCGCCTGTGCGCAATGTCACGACGCGACGGGGGCACTCGACCAGCGGCGCGGCGCTTGGAACGAGCGGCGTTGAGGGTGTTTTCCGCCCGTCCGTGCCACGCTGCCGCTGGTCCTGCAGGGGGCTCAGTAGAATCCCGGGCGTCTGCACGCCGCCCTTGCTCCAGGGGCGGTGCCTCCCGAGAACCGCGCGCCTTGCGCCGCGCCCAGCCTCCTTCGGATTCCATGGCCCTGACCCCGCATCTGACCCATTTCGAGGGCGGCAACGCCCTTTCCGACTTTCGCGCCCGGGCCCTGCTGGCCCGGCTGCAGGAGGTCAGCGCGCGCATCACGGGCATGACCGCTCGTGCCGTGCACTGGGTCTGGACCGACGCGCCGCTGGACGCCGCCACGCGCGAGCGCTTCGCTGCGCTGCTGACCTATGGCGAGCCGGCCGTCGAAGGGACTGAAGGCTCGCTCGTCGTCGTCACGCCGCGCTTTGGCACGGTCAGCCCGTGGGCGTCCAAGGCGACCGACATCGCCCGCAACTGCGGCTTCACGCTCAAGCGGGTCGAGCGCGTCGTCGAATACCGCGTCACAACAAAAAGCGGCCTGCTCGGTGCATTGACAGGTGGGGCCAAGCCGCTGAGCACCGAGGAGCTGAACGCCTGCGCTGCGCTGCTGCATGACCGCATGACCGAGTCGGCCTGCTTCAGCCGCGAAGCCACGGCCCATCTCTTCGATGAGCGCACCGCCGAGCCGATGGCGCATGTCGACGTGCTCGGTGCCGGCCGCGCGGCGCTGGAGAAGGCCAATGTCGAGTTCGGCCTGGCGCTGTCGGCTGATGAGATCGACTACCTGGAAACCAACTTCAAGAAGCTGG
>SEEY01000026.1 GCA_004211235.1 Rubrivivax sp. | reverse complement strand
GAATACAACCCGGTCACGCACGATCTTGTTGGCGGCAAGCCCGCGCGCAAGCCGCTGTCGGAGGCTCTCAAGCTGATGGTCGAGGCCGGCTACCCAGACGGCCGCGTCGTGAGAACCGGCAAGCCGCTGGTGCTGAACTACGACTTCCAGCGCATCCTGACGCCCGAGCTGAAGGCTCAGAACGACTGGATGGTGCGTCAGTTCGCCAAGCTCGGCATCCAGCTCGACATCCGCGCGACCGACTTCAACCAGTTCCAGGAAAAGATCCTGAAGGGCAAGCACCAGATCTTCTGGTGGGGCTGGTTCGCCGACTATCCCGACGCCGAGAACTTCCTGTTCCTGCTTTACGGCCCCAACAGCAAGAGCCTGCACGAGGGCGAGAACACGGCCAACTACGCCAACCCCGAGTTCGACCGCCTGTTCCGCAAGCTGCAGTCGCTGGAGGACGGGCCCGAGAAGGCGCAGGTGATGGCGCAGATGAACGCCGTCGCGCGCGAGGACGCGCCCTGGGCCTGGGGCTTCTGGAGCTATGCGGGCCTGGCCTTCCAGCATTGGGTGCACAACGGCAAGCCCGGTGTCGTCGTGCGTGACCGGGCGCGCTATCTGCGCGTGGACGCCGAAGAGCGCACGCGCAAGGTCGCCGAGTGGAATCACCCGGTGTACTGGCCGCTGCTGGCGCTGGCGGTGGGCGGCCTGGCCATCTTCATCGCCACGCGGCGCGCCTGGACCCGGCGCGAGACGGCCACTGCCGTCGCTGCCGGAAAGGCCGCCTGATGCTGCGCTTCATGCTGCGGCGCCTCAGCTACGGCCTGGCCATCCTCGTGGGCGTCAACCTATTCACCTTCTTCCTGTTCTTCTCGGTCAACACGCCCGACGACATGGCGCGGCTGAACATTGGCGGCAAGCGCGTCACGCAGGCCCAGATCGAAACCTGGAAGACCGAGCGCGGCTATGACAAGCCGCTGTACTACGACGCCGGCCGGCAGGGCGGCGAGCGCTTCACGCACACCATCCTGTGGGAGCGCTCGGTCAGCCTGTTCGCGCTGGACTTCGGCAAGAGCGACGCGCGCCAGGCCATCAACATCGGCCACGAGATCAAGGTTCGCATGGGCGTGAGCCTGGCGCTGGCGCTGCCGCTGTTCATCCTGCAGGTCGTCGTCAGCGTCGCGTTCTCGCTGCTGCTGGTGTTCTTCCGGCACACGCGCATCGACTTCTGGGGCGTCGTGCTGTGCGTGCTGATGCTGTCCATCAGCAGCCTGTTCTACATCATCGTCGGCCAGTTCCTGTTCGCCCGGGTGCTGCGGCTGGTGCCGATGAACGGCTTTGCGCCGGGGCTGGACGCGGTGCGCTTCCTGGCGCTGCCCATCCTGCTGTCGCTGCTGTCGCGGCTGGGCGGCGAGGCGCGGCTGTACCGGGCGATGTTCCTTGAGGAATTGGGCAAGGACTACGTGCGCACCGCCCGCGCCAAGGGCCTGTCCGAGGGCCGCGTGCTCAGCCGCCATGTGCTGCGCAATGCGCTCATTCCCATCATCACGAGCGCCGGCAGCTACCTGCCGTATGTCTTTCTCGGCAGCCTCGTGTTCGAGAGCTTCTTCGGCATCCCCGGCCTCGGCGCCTTCGTCATCGAGGCCATCACCGGGCAGGACTTCGCCATCGTGCGGACCATGGTCTTCCTCGGCGCGCTGCTCTACATCGCCAGCAACGTGCTGATCGACATTGCCTACACGTGGGTCGATCCCCGCGTGCGGCTGGGTTGAGGCAGCCATGAAGTTCGTGCTGCTCTGGACCGACCTCGCGCTGTGGCTGATGGTGGCCGCCGGAGCGGCCTATGTGCTGCGCGTGCGCGGCCAGGCCACGCTGCGCTCGACCTGGCGCCGGGTGCTACGCGACCCTGTCGCCGCCTGCGCCGGCGTCGTCATGGCGCTGTTCCTACTCGTCACGCTGGCCGACAGCATCCACTTGCGCCGCGCATTGCAGACGTCCGGCGGCGGCACGGTCTACGACACACGCACGCTGTCCACACTGGATCTGCTGCTGGAGGCGCAGACCGCGATGCGCGAAGTCAGCTACTCGGTGCCGCTGGGCACGCACGGCTTCAACAAGGAGAGCTTCGTGGACGCCCAGGGCCAGGCCGCGCGCGACTTCCCGCGGCTCAAGTTCGGCGGCGCGCACCTGAGCGACCCGGCCACGCAGTGGCGCGGCGACGTGGCGCGCCGCACGGTGCTGGGCCTGGGCGGTGGCCTCGCACTCGCTGGGCTTTTCGTCGCGCTGACTGGCGCAGCGCTGGCCCGCCGCCACCACGGCTGGCGCCATGCGCTGGCCGACCTCGCCGCCGACCGCACCACCTACCCGCTGCGCGCCGTGCTCTTCACGCTGACCCTCGCGCTGCTGCTCGCCGGCCCCGTGATGGCGCTGATGCCGCACTACCACGTGTTCGGCACCGACCGCACCGGCAACGACGTGCTCGTGCAGGCGCTGAAAAGCGTGCGCACGGCCTTTGTCATCGGCGCGCTGTCGACGCTGGCGACACTGCCGCTGGCGCTGCTGCTGGGCGTGCTGGCCGGCTACTACAAGGGTTGGGTCGACGAGGTCATCCAGTACATCTACACGACGCTCAACGCCGTGCCCAATGTGCTGTTGATCGCCGCCTGCGTGCTGATGGTGCAGGTGTTCTTCGACAAGAACCCCGAGCTCTTCGAGACGGCTGCCGAGCGCTCCGACCTGAAGATGCTGGTGCTCTGCCTCATCCTCGGCCTGACCGGCTGGGCGGGCCTGTGCCGGCTGGTGCGCGCCGAGACGCTCAAGCTGCGCGAGCTGGACTATGTGCAGGCGGCAACGGCTTTCGGCGTCGGCGACCTCCGCATCATGGCCCGGCACATCGTGCCCAACGTGATGCACCTGGTGCTCATCACGCTGGTGCTCAGCTTCTCCGAACTGATCCTCTACGAGGCCGTGCTGACCTATATCGGCGTCGGCGTGGACCCGACGACGAGCAGCTTCGGCAGCATGATCAACCTGGCCCGCGCCGAGATGTCCCGCGACCCGGTCGTGTGGTGGAGCTTCGCCGCGGCCTTTGCCTTCATGGTGGTCCTGGTGCTGGCGGCCAACCTCTTCGCCGACGGCGTGCGAGATGCCTTCGACCCCAAGGCGCGCTCGGCCCGGCCGCGCGTCTTCCTGCGCCGGGGAGCCCCGGATGCTTGAGATCGACGGCCTGCAGGTCGAGCTCGAGGCCGATGCCGGCCTGGTGCGCGCCATTGCCGGCATGCAGCTGAGCCTGGCACGCGGCGAGACCTTTGCCCTCGTCGGCGAAAGCGGCTGCGGCAAGAGCATGACGGCGCTGGCGCTGATGCGTCTGCTGCCGGAGAACGGCCGCGTCGTTAACGGCACGGTGCGGCTGGACGGACAGGACCTGCTCGCCTTGCCCGAGCGCCGCATGCGCGCCGTGCGCGGCGGGCGCGTGGCGATGATCTTCCAGGAGCCGTCGACCAGCCTCAACCCGGTCATGCGCGTCGGCGACCAGATCATCGAGGCCATCGAGGCGCACACCGCGTTGCGCGGCGCACAGGCACGCGCCAAGGCCCTCGACTGGCTGGCCCGCGTCGGCATTCCCGAGCCCGAGCGGCGCATCGACGACTACCCGTTCCGCCTCTCCGGTGGCCAGAAGCAGCGCGTGATGATCGCCATCGCGCTGGCCGCCGAGCCCGACTTCCTCGTCGCCGACGAGCCGACCACCGCGCTGGACGTGACCATCCAGGCGCAGATCCTCGACCTGCTGCGCGACCTGCAACGCGAGCGTCAGCTCGGCGTGCTGCTCATCACGCATGACCTGGCGGTAGTCAGCGGCATGGCCCATCGCGTCGCGCTGATGTATGCCGGCCAGATCATCGAGGTGGCGCCGGCGCAGGAGTTTTTCGCAACGCCGAAGCATCCCTACGCCCGGCTGCTGCTGCAGGCCCTGCCCGATGCGGCGCGGCGTCAACAGCCGCTGGCGGCCATAGCCGGCAGCGTGCCGCCGTTGTCGCAGCACTTCGCCGGCTGCCGCTTCGAGCCCCGCTGCGACCGGGCGATGCGCCACTGCGCCGGGACGCCGCCCGAGCTCACGGAAGAAGGCTCGCAGCACCAGGTGCGTTGCCTGCTGTACAGCCAGCCCGGCGAATCGCTGGCTCGCCTGCCGGCCACGGCCAGGCTGCCGTCGCCGGTGCCTGCAGACGAAGGCGCCGTGCTGCTCGACGTGCGCGATCTGCGCGTGCGCTTCGCACTCAAGGCGCCCCTGTTTCACCGCGGCCCGCGGCACTTCGATGCGGTCGATGGCGTCAGCCTGCAGCTCAGGCAGGGTCGCACGCTCGCCCTTGTCGGCGAGTCGGGCTGCGGCAAGACGACGACGGGCAAGGCCATCGTCCAGCTGCTGCGCCGGCAGGCCGTCATCACGGGCCAGGCCTTGCTGGACGGCCAGGATCTGTTCCAGCTTCACGGCAGTTCGCTGGTGCAGGCGCGGCGCAGCATCCAGATGATCTTTCAGGATCCGTTTGCATCGCTGAACCCGCGCATGCGTGTCGCCGACCTGCTGGAGGAGGGCGTCGCAGCGCTGCGGCCTGAGCTCGATGTTGGTGCGCGACGCGAGCGGGTGCGCACCGTCATCGAGCAGGTGGGTTTGCGCCCAGACGCGCTGAAGCGCTGGCCGCATGAGTTTTCAGGTGGCCAGCGGCAGCGCATTGCCATCGCCCGGGCGTTGGCCGTCGAGCCCCGATTGATCGTCTGCGACGAGCCGACGTCCGCGCTCGATGTGTCCGTGCAGGCCCAGATCCTCAACCTGCTGCGGGAGCTGCAACGGGAGCAGGGCCTGGCCTTTCTGTTCATCACCCACAACATCGGCGTCGTCGAATACATCGCCGACGACATCGCCGTGATGCAGCGCGGACGCCTCGTCGAGCAGGGCAGTTGTATGGACGTGCTCGGTCATCCTGGCGAGGTCTACACCCGCGGACTGCTGGCCGCGGTACCCCGACTGCTGACTTCCGTCACTTGACCCGTCGCGTGGTGGCAACGTCTAGGGCCTTCCCCCTAGTCGGCCGGAAGGGGATGAATCCTTTGGAATCAAGGGTTTAGCTGGTTGTCTAGTCAAGCGTAGGGACATTCACCGGGGCGTGACTCATCTCACGCGCGGACAAACTTTCCACGCTCCGCAATCTGAGCCTATCGCTCAGGCCAAGGATTGGCTGCATCCGGCCAGCTCCGCAGGGATCTCTGCGGGCCACCCTCTCTCATCAGGAGTTTCAATGTTCAAAACCACCACGATCACCTGTGCCGTCCTGGCATTGGTGGCGACTCAGGCAATGGCTCAAGAAAGCCAGAAGCTCGAGCGCATCCAGATCACCGGCTCGTCCATCAAGCGCGTCGAATCTGAAACGGCACTGCCGGTGACGGTCGTCACGCGCGAGCAGATCGAGAAGTCGGGCGTCACCAACGTCGAAGACATCCTGCGCCGCATTGGTGCAAACACGGCTCTGCAATCCGACAGCACGCAAGGCGCGGGCTACTCGCAAAGCTTCGCCAACCTGCGCGGCCTCGGCCCCAACTCCACACTCGTGCTGCTCAACGGCCGACGCCTGTCCAACTTCGCCTTCGGTTCCATCGGCGGCAATTCGTCGGTCGACCTGAACAGCATCCCGTTTGCGGCCATCGACCGCATCGAAGTACTGCGTGACGGCGCGTCCGCCGTCTATGGCACGGACGCCGTCGGCGGCGTCATCAACTTCATCACCCGCAAGGACTACAGCAAGGGCGAGTTGTCCCTCAAGTACGGCAACACCGAGAAGAACATCGGCGGCAAGGAAACCGGCGCCACCGTTGCCTTCGGCATGGGCGCCCTGGCCACCGACGGCTACAACCTGTTGGTCACCGCCAACATCAAGAAGCAGACCAAGATCAGCTCGCTCGACCAGAAGTGGTACCTGCGCGGTCTGGAGGAAGTTCCTGGCTCCGATCCCCCGACCTCGGGCCGCTCCTTCCCCGGCCGCCTGGTCGACTTCAACATCACCCCGGGCGCCTACGCCAACGCCGGCGCCGGCTTCAGTGCCTGCGACCCGGACTTCAACACCATCCAGACGCTCAGCACCACAACGCCCAACGGCACGGCCAAGAAGCGCTGCCGCTTCATCTACCCGGCCACGCAGGAGAACCTGCCCGACTCGACCAAGGCCGACGCCTTCGGCCGCCTGACCATCGACACCGGCAAGGACTCGCAGGTCTTCTTCGAGGCCAGCTATGCGCGCAACCATTCCATCGGTCGCGTTGCCGCGGTGCCCATCGACTCGACGGCCGGCCACGTGAAGCCTGACGGCACCTACCCGTCGTTCGCGCTGCCGATCAGCAGCAAGTACTTCCCGACCGCGCTGCTGACCAGCCTGGGCTACACGCCGGCGCAGTTCGACACCCTCGGCGGTGGCTTCACCGAAATCGCCATGCGTGCCGTGCCCGTGGGGCCGCGCACCAACGACACGCTCAACGAGCAGACCCGCCTCGTCGCCGGTGCCTCCGGCGTCTTCAGCGGCTGGGACTATGACGCCGGCCTGACGCTGTCACAGGCTAAGGGCTCGCTGGACTACTTCAACTACATCCACGAAGGTCGTTTCATCACCGAGCTGGCCAAGGGCATCATCAACCCCTTCGGCCCGCAGGACGAAGCCGGCCTGGCCGCGCTGAACCGTGCGCGCATGGAAGGCCCGATGCGCCGATCCAAGAGCACGACGTATGCCTTCGATGCCAAGGCCAGCCGCGAACTGATGACGATGGCCGGCGGCCCGATGATGCTGGCGCTCGGCGCCGACGTGCGCAAGGAAAAGGCGGACGACCGTGCCGTCAATCCGGACTATGAGCTGGGCCTGCACATCGGCGGCGAGGGCACCGTGCCCAACACCACCGCGTCGCGGACGATCTACGCTGTCTTCGGCGAGCTGGCCCTGCCGTTCGCCAAGGGCTGGGAGGCGACCTTCGCAGCCCGCTACGACAAGTACAGCGACTTCGGCGGCAGCTTCAACCCGCGCGCCGCGCTGCGCTTCCAGCCCAGCAAGGAAGTGCTGCTGCGCGCCAGCGTCGGCACCGGCTTCCGCGCGCCGACGCTGTGGGACGTGAACAGCCCCACGTCCTTCACCAACACCGCCAATTCGCTGGTCGACCCGGAATGCCCGGCCGGCCAGGCCAACGATCCGCGTTGCGAAACGCAGTTCAACGTGCGCCTGTCCAGCGACCCCAGCCTGAAGGCGGAGAAGTCGAGTCAGTTCGCCTTCGGCGCGGTCTTCGAGCCGGTGCGCGACCTGTCGATTGCCATCGACTACTGGAACATCCAGAAGAAGGATCAGATCGGCGTCATCGGCGGTGACGCCATCATGGCTGACTCGACGCTGTACACGCGCTACAAGAGCCGCATCCACCGCTTGCCCGCGCCCAGCCCGGCATTCGTCAGCTATATCGAGACGCCCGTCGAGAATCTCGGCGAGCTCAAGACCAACGGCATCGACGTGGACGTGAAGACCAACTGGAGTCTCGGCTCCATGGGCCGTCTGGGCGCCAGCTTCTCCGGCACCTATGTCATGAAGTGGAAGCAGCAGAACGGCAAGGACACGCCGTTCGTTTCCTACGAGGGCACGGCCGGCGACGGCGCTGGCGTGCAGCCGGTGCCGAAGTGGCAGCACACACTGGCCTTCGACTGGAACCTCGGTGCGTGGAACGTGACGCTGGACAACGTCTTCGTGAAGGGCTGGACCGAGTCGGCCGGCCTCGTCGAAGCCAACGTCGGCCCGTCCGTGGAGCACAAGGTCAAGGACAGCAGCCGCTGGAACATGGCCGTGGGCTGGAAGCCCACGTCGACGCTGTCCCTGCGCCTGGGCGCGCGCAACGTCTTCGACCAGGATCCGCCGTTCACGGCCGTGTCGAGCTATGGCTCGCACGTGACGGGTTACGCCGGTTCCTTCGTCGATCCGCGTGGCCGCTTCTGGTACGTCACCGCGAACTACCAGTTCAAGTGATCGCCAGGTACTGACACGCGTCATGGAAGGGGCCCGTAAGGGCCCCTTCTTCTTTTGTGGACCGGTTTACCGGCATAACGCTTCGACCGTTGCGGGATAGCGCTGCCCGCGGTCAGGTAACCTGCCGTACCTCGTCTGGTGAACACCGTCCTGCCGCGGCGCAGCAATGGGGTCCGAGAACGGTACATTCGAAATAGTTAAGCCGCTCGTGCTGACGAAGCTCTGAATTGGGTCGTTCGAGCGCTGGTTTGGTCTTGGAATTCATGTAATCCGTCTGTTTCAATAGCCCGGGTTAGCCCCAGGAAAAGGGCATAAATCACGGGGCTAAGATGACGGGCCGGTTGGGGTTTGACCGGAGGTGTGATGTTGCAGCACCTGGTTCGTGGCGATGAAACGCGTGCCCGACGGCCATCTGCCACCGGGCGTTTTTTTTGGCCGAATCAGGGCAAAGAGACTTTACAGCCGCCATCGGCTCGCATGCATTCAACCGGCCTGAGGCGTTTGCTCCGGGAACTAGAATGAGTGCGGCGTCGGTACTCGGTCAGCGGCAGGCGCGCACGTTTGCGCCGTTCCAGCGGCCGCTTTCCTGAAAGTCATTGACTGTGATTTGTAGTTGCAAGAAGGAGCGCGCATGAATTTTGCGCAGGAGAAGCAGGGCGCGTCCCGGTACACCGGCATTGGCATCGTGGCCCTGATTCACGTCATCGCCATCTACGGTCTTGCCAGCGGCCTGGCCAGGGACATCGTCAAGAAGGTCACGGGCCCGATCGACGTCAAGGTGATCGAGGAAAAGGTCAAGCCGCCGCCGCCGCCGGAGAAGGTCGTCCCGCCGCCGCCCGACATGAAGGCGCCGCCGCCTCCGTTCGTGCCGCCGCCCGAGTTCCAGGTGACCGCGCCCGCGCCGCCGGCTCCGGCCATCCAGTCGACGCAAGTCGCGCCGCCGGCCGTGGCTGAAATCCGCCCGGCGCCAGCACCGGTGGCTGCGGCCCCCGCGCCGGCGCCTCGTCCTGCCCGCGTCACGGCTGGCATGGTCTGCACGAAGATGGGCAAGCCAGAGCTGCCGTCCATCAACTGGAGCGGTGAAGCCCTTTACAAGGCAGTCGCGACGGTCAAGGCCGGCCGGGTGTCAGCTGTCGAAATCACCGCCCTGCGTGGTGGTGTGGACCGCAAGGCGCAGCGCCAGCTGATTCAGGCCATCGAGGCGACGCTCAGAGAGACGTACGAATGCCCCGGTGACCACGTCTTCGAACAAGAGTTCCAGTTCAAGGTCGACTAAGCGACCCTTGAGCCGGGCGCCGGCAACGGCGCATCCAACGTATCAAACCAGAATCTTTCCCTAGGAGTTGACTCCATGATTTCTCGCATCACCGGCTTCCTTGCCGCTATCGCCATGGCCGCGACCCTGGCCGCCTCGCCTGCTCACGCGCAAGATCAGAAGCCGGCCGACGCCGCCTCCGCGGTCGATGCCGCCGTGGCTCCGGCTGCCGCAGCCTCCAAGCCTGCCGAAAACCCGTACAGCCTGGGCAACATCATTGCCCACGGCAATGTGGTCGACCAGGGCGTGCTGCTCCTGCTGGGCATCATGTCCATGGGTTCCTGGTACATCCTCGTGGTCCGCCTGTGGGACACCAGCAAGCTGGCTTCCGAAGCCAAGGACGTCCGCGCCACCTTCTTCAAGAAGCCCAGCCTGGCTGATGGCGTTCGCGCGCTGAAGGAAGAAAGCGCCTTCCGTTACATCGCAACGGCGGCCATCGAAGCTTCGGAGCACCATGAAGGCGCCCTGACGGAGAACATCGACCACAGCAGCTGGGTGACGATGAACGTCGACCGCGCCGTCGCCGACGTCAACGGCAAGATCACCGCCGGCCTGGGCTTCCTGGCAACCGTCGGTTCGACCGCACCCTTCATCGGCCTGTTCGGTACCGTCTGGGGCATTCTGAACGCGCTGACCGCCATCGGTCAGGCTGGCCAGGCTTCGATCGACAAGGTTGCCGGCCCCGTGGGCGCCGCGCTGATCATGACCGCCATCGGTCTGTTCGTCGCCGTTCCTGCCGTGCTGGGCTACAACTGGCTGGTCAACCGCAACAAGGCGGTCATGGGCCAGGTTCGTTCCTTCGCAGGTGACTTGCACGGCGTTCTGATGGGCAACCGTTCTGTCGCCAAGCGTTAATCCAATCCTTGAGCTGAAGCTCGCACAGGAGCCAATGCCATGGGCATGAACGTCGGATCCTCTTCCGGCGGCGATGAAGAAGTGGTTTCCTCCATCAACACCACGCCCCTCGTGGACGTCATGTTGGTGCTGTTGATCATCTTCCTCATCACCGTGCCGGTGGTGACGCAATCGATCGCTTTGAACCTCCCCAAGGAGACCAACGTGATCCGCGTCACCAAACCTGAAAACATCGAAATCTCGGTCAGCAAGGACGGCGACGTCTATTGGGGTACCAAGCTGGTTCCTGACATGGAGGAGCTGGTGAAGCGCCTCGGCAAGGAATCGGTCAAGAACCCGCAGCCCGAGGTGCATATCCGCGGCGATGACAAGTCTCGTTACGAGTCCGTCGGTCGCGTGATCTTCGCCTCGCAGCGCGCCGGCATCATGAAGGTCAACTTCGTGACCGAGCCGCCGGCTCGCAACTGATCCCAGGAGTCAGACATGGGAATGAATGTTGGAAGTTCGTCGGGTGATGGTGAACCCGACGTCATCATGGACGTCAACACGACGCCCCTGATCGACGTGATGCTGGTGTTGCTGGTGATGCTCATCATCACCATCCCTATCCAGCTGCACACCGTCAACCTCGACATGCCACCGCCGAGCTCCAATCCGCCACAGGACGAGCCCGTCGTGCACACGGTCATGATCGACTTCGACGGCACTGTCTATTGGGACGAGAACGCGCTGCCTACGCTGGACGCGGTCAACGCCAAGATGCAGGAGATCGGCGAGAAGCCGGTCAGCGAGCAGGCCGAGATCCACATCAAGCCGAACAAGCTGGTCGATTACGGCGTCGTCGCTGCGGTGATGGCTTCGGCCCAGCGCAACAACGTCAAGAAGATGGGCATGGTTGGTAACGAGCAATACGTCAAGTGACGTTGTCTCGGGCCAGTTGACGCCGATACTTTGAGCGCGCTGCCCGAAAGGGCGGCGCGTTTTTGCTTTGCAGGAGAGCAAGTTGAAGACTTTGAAAACCGTGGTGGCCGTCGCCGTTGGCGTGCTGGCTCTGTCATTGAACGGCGCCCCGGGCGCTGAGTTTGGCTTCAGCCGGGCGGCTGCTCAGGACACCGTGCGCAAGGACGTTGGTGTGCCGCTGGGTGATGCGAGCAAGCTGATCAAGGCGGGCAAGTACAAGGAGGCCCTGGCCAAGCTGCGCGATGCAGAAGCCGTCGGCGGCCGCACGCCCGGCGAGAACAACGCCATCGAAGGCGTGCGCTTCTCGGCCGCCATGGGCGCCAACGATCCCGACACCATGGCTCGTTCGTTCGACGTGCTGAAGGCCAGACTCGGCGGCGCCCAGCAGTTGCAGTACATGGAAGCCATTGCCGGCACGTATCTGCGCGCTGGCAATGCCGCGAAGACGCTCGACTGGGCCAACCGGTATTTCGCCGCTGGCGGCAGCAGCGCTGCGGTCAAGCAGATGCAGCAGCAGGCGCAGTTCAAGTCGGGTGACATGACGGCCGTGTTGAAGGACACCTTGTCGGAAATCCAGGTCGACGAGAAGGCCGGCCGCACGCCGACCCAGGACAAGCTCAACATCCTGCTGTACGCCGCCCAGAAGAAGGGTGACTCGGCGACCGAGTCCTATGCCGTCGAGCGCCTGCTCAACCACTATCCGCGCAAGGAACTCTGGGCGCAGGTCCTGGGCGGCCTGCAAGGCAAGAAGGGCTTCTCGCCACGGTTCGCGCTGGACGTCTATCGCCTGCAACTGGCGACCGGCAACATGCGCTCGGCTGACGACTACATGGAAGCTGCGCAGCTTGCGGCCCAGGCCGGCTACCCGGATGAAGGCAAGAAGATCGTCGAGCAGGGTCTGGCGGCCAACATCCTCGGCCAGGGTACCGAAGGTGCGCGCCACAAGCGGCTGCTGGACTTGATGGTCAAGAAGTCTGCAGAGGCCAAGGCGAGCGAGGCGGCGGACGAGAAGTCGGCCAACGGCGCGAAGACGGGCGACGAACTGGTCAAGCTCGGCTTGTCGCGCGTGTTTGCCGGCGACAAGGCCGGCGGCCTCAAGCTGGTTGACGCAGGCATGGCCAAGGACAGCTTCACACGTGCCGACGATGCGAAGTTCTATCAGGGCCTGGCCTACTACATGGCCGGCGAGACGAACAAGGCGCAGGCAGCCTGGCGCGGCGTGAAGGGTACGGATGGTTCCGGCGAACTGGCGCGTCTGTGGATCGTGCAGTCGCGCAGCGCCAAGAAGTAAAGCGGCAGCCAACTGCCCCACACGAGAAAAGGCCCTGCGGGGCCTTTTTTCATTCGTGAACGCGTCGTCGTCGCATCACCTCGGCGCCATGCGTATCGCGCCGTCCAGGCGGATCACCTCGCCGTTCAGCATCTCGTTGGTGATGACCTGGTGGACGAGCTTGGCATAGTCCTCAGGCCTGCCGAGGCGGCTGGGGAAGGGCACGCTGGCGGCGAGTGCGTCCTGCACCTCCTGCGGCATGCCGAACAGCATCGGCGTGCCGAAGATGCCGGGGGCGATCGTCATGTTGCGGATGCCGCTGCGGGCGAGGTCACGCGCGATCGGCAGCGTCATGCCGACGACGCCGCCCTTGGAGGCCGAATAGGCCGCCTGCCCGATCTGGCCGTCATAGGCGGCCACCGAAGCGGTGGAGATGAGTACGCCGCGCTCGCCGGTCGGTTCCGGTTCGTTGCCGGCCATGGCTTCGGCGGCCAGGCGGATCATGTTGAATGTGCCGATCAGGTTGACGCTGATCGTCTTCGTGAAGCTGGCAAGCGGATGCGCACCGTCCTTGCCGAGGGTCTTGATCGCGGGCGCAATTCCGGCGCAGTTGACGAGGCCGAAAAGGCGGCCCAGTACCGTGGCTGCGGCGACGGCGGCCCGGCCGTCGGCTTCCTGGCTAACGTCGCACTTGACGAACACGCCGCCGAGTTCGGCCGCGAGCTGCTCGCCGCGTTCGATCTGCAGGTCGGCGATGACGAGCTTGGCGCCGTGGGCGGCCAGCATGCGCGCCGTCCCCTCGCCCAGTCCCGAGGCGCCGCCTGTGACGATGAACACCTTGCCTGCGATTTCCATGTCGAAGATCTCCTGGAAGAGGGAAACGCCGGAGAGCCGTTTCCAATTGACGTGAACGTCAATTGTCGCCAACAAAAAAGCCGCGGGGCTCGCGCGCCGCGGCTTGTTTGAGATGAAGCAGGGATCAGGCCAGCGCGGCCAACGCGCGATGCGTGATGTCGTCGACCGAGCCGAGACCCTCGATGCGGCGGTACTTGGGCGCGCCGGCGTCTCCGGTGGCGGCCCACTGCGAGTAGTAGTCGACCAGCGGGCGTGTCTGGGCGGAGTAGACGTCCAGGCGCTTCTTGACGGTAGCTTCTTCATCGTCAGGGCGTTGCACCAGGTCTTCACCGGTGATGTCGTCCTTGCCCTCGACCTTGGGCGGGTTGAACTTGACGTGATAGGTGCGGCCCGAGGCCGGATGGGAGCGGCGGCCACTCATGCGTTCGATGATGGCCTCGAAGGGCACGTCGATCTCGAGCACGTAGTCGAGTTTCACGCCGGCCGCCTTCATCGCGTCAGCCTGGGGAATGGTGCGGGGGAAACCGTCGAACAGGAATCCGGCGGCGCAGTCCGCCTGGGCGATGCGCTCCTTGACCAGGTCGATGATCAGGTCGTCGCTGACCAGGGCGCCGGACTTCATGACGGCGTCGGCCTTCAGGCCCAGCGGGGTGCCCGCCTTGACGGCAGCGCGCAGCATGTCGCCGGTGGAGATCTGCGGAATGCCGAATTGCTTGCAGATGAAGGCCGCCTGGGTGCCTTTGCCGGCGCCTGGCGCGCCCAGAAGAATCAGTCGCATGGGTCTCCTCGTTGTGTCAGGACCGTTGAAAAGTCCCGCCTCAGCTCTATGACCGAGTATCGCATGTGGACTTTCGCAGGCCTGACGTTGCAGGCCTGGGCGAGGCCTGCCGTTCAAGCCTGAATCAGCCGCCTCACGCGTTCCAGATCCTCCGGCGTATCAACGCCCGGCCCCGGCTTTTCGGCGCTGACATGCACGGCGATGCGTTCGCCGTGCCAGAGCACGCGCAGTTGCTCGAGCGACTCGATCTGCTCGAGCGGGCTGACGGCCAGCGTCGGGAAGCGACGCAGGAAACCTGCCCGGTAGGCATACAGGCCGACATGGCGCAGCGCCTGGTTCGGCTGGCCGGCGCCATCGCGCCACCAGGCGATCGGGGCGCGGGAGAAGTAGAGGGCGCGGCCGGCCTTGTCGGTGACCAGTTTGACGACGTTCGGGTTCGCGAATTCCGCAGCGTTCGTCAGCGCGTGTGCGACGGTCGCCATCACGCAGTCGGCCTGCGTCGCCAGCGTCGCGGCGCAAGCGTCGATCATCGTCGTGGCGATCAGCGGTTCGTCGCCCTGCACGTTGACGACGACGGGGTCATCGACGAGGCCGAGCTGCTCGACGGCCTCGGCCAGGCGGTCGCTGCCGGAGGGATGGTCGGCGCGTGTCATCAGCGCGCGCACGCCGTGGGCCGCGCAGGCCGCGGCGACCTCCGGCGCGTCGGTTGCGACGACGACCAGGCTGGCGCCCGATTGGGCAGAGCGCTGGGCGACGCGAACGATCATCGGCAGGCCGCAGATGTCGGCGAGCGGCTTGTTGGGCAGCCGCGTCGACGCCAGCCGTGCCGGGATGATGACGGTGAAGCTCACGGCGCCAGCACGACGGGCGCCGTTGGCGCGTCCGGTTC
>SEEY01000522.1 GCA_004211235.1 Rubrivivax sp. | reverse complement strand
TCCAGGCGGTCGACCAGCGCGTCGTGAATGCTCTCGTGCGCGATGACGCGGCGGGTCGTCGTGCAACGCTGGCCGGCCGTGCGCGGCATCCTGTTTGGCGCCTACGGCACGGCCGGCCAGCGTTGCACGACGACCCGCCGCGTCATCGCGCACGAGAGCATTCACGACGCGCTGGTCGACCGCCTGGACCGTGCCCGCGCGCAGCTGTCCATCGGCTCGCCTCTGGAGCAGGGCACGCTGATCGGCCCGCTGATCGACGCGCAGGCCTTCGACGCGATGCAGTTCGCGCTGAGCGCGGCGCGCGAGCAGGGCGGGCAGGTCAGCGGCGGCGAGCGCGCCTTGGCGGATCGTTTCCCGCAGGCCTACTACGCTGCGCCCGCGCTGGTGCGCATGCCGTCGCAGACCGAGGTGGTCTGCCACGAGACCTTCGCACCCATCCTGTACACGCTGAAGTATTCGACGCTTGAAGAAGCCATCGAGCTGCAGAACGGCGTGCCGCAGGGCCTGTCGTCGGCCATCTTCACGACGGACCTGCGCGAGGCCGAGCGCTTCATGAGCGCGTCCGGCAGCGACTGCGGCATCGCCAACGTCAACATCGGCACCTCGGGCGCCGAGATCGGCGGCGCATTCGGCGGCGAGAAGGAAACAGGCGGCGGCCGCGAAAGCGGCTCGGACGCCTGGAAGGCCTACATGCGCCGCACGACCAACACGGTCAACTACTCGAGCGAGTTGCCGCTGGCCCAGGGCGTCCGGTTCGACGTCTGAGGCCGCGGCTTAGAAAGGGCTGCTATAGTGCGCGGCTCCTGAAAGCCCAGGTGGCGGAATTGGTAGACGCACTAGTTTCAGGTACTAGCGGGTAACTCCGTGGAGGTTCGAGTCCTCTCCTGGGCACCAAACAAGAAAGGCCAGCACGCGAGTGCTGGCCTTTTGCGTTTGTGCCGAGGGGAGGACTCGAAGGGCACGTCACCGGGGACCGAGGACAGGCCCTGCGGCCTGTCCGACGCCTCGATGGGCGCCTTAGCGAGTCGTGGAGGAAACCGAGCCCGCACCCGTGGCGCCAAACCATCTCTCCTCGAACTCCTCGGCGGCAACACCCCTCCCAAACCACCACCCCTGCCCCCAGTCGCAGCCCATCGCCTTCAAGGCGAGCATCTGCACCTCGGTCTCCACGCCCTCCGCCACCACGTCCATGCCGAGTTCGTGCGCCATCGTCACGATGGCCCGGCACAGCGCCAGCGCCTTGCCGCCGTTTTCCAGGCCCGCGACGAAGCTGCGGTCGATCTTGACCACGTCGATCTGGTGGTGCTGCAGATAGCTCAGCGACGAATAGCCGGTGCCGAAATCGTCCAGCGAGATGCTGATGCCCGCTGCGCGGAGCGCTCGCAGCCGCTCGGCCACGGCCTCGTCGCGCTCGAGCAGCAGGCCTTCGGTGATCTCCACCGCCAGCGCGTCGCCCGGCAGCGCCATGTCACGCAGATGGGCGGCCCAGTCCGGCCGCACGCGGTGGCTGCGCTCGCCGAGGAACTGCACCGGCGACTTGTTGATGCTGATCTGGAAGTCGGCCTGGCCGGCGGCGCGCCAGGCGTGGACCTGGGCGGCCGCGGCGCGGAACACCCAGTCGCCGATGTCGACGATGAGGCCGCTCGCCTCTGCAATGGGGATGAACTGCGCCGGGCTGATGTCGCCCAGCTGCGGATGGCGCCAGCGCAGCAGCGCCTCGGCCTTGCGCGGTGGTGCGGTCGCATCGCGCAGCGACAGGATGGGCTGATAGACCAGGCTGAACTGTCCGAGCCGCAGCGCCTCGCGCAGTTCCGTCGCCAGCCGTGTCCGCCACTGCGCGGCCTCATGCAGCGCCGGTGTGAAGACGCTCATGCGGTTGCGGCCCGCGCCCTTGGCCTGGTAGAGGGCCAGGTCCGCATGCTTGAACAACGGCTCGATCTCGCTGCCGTCGCGCGGCGCCAGGCTCACGCCGATGCTGGCCGACACATAGACCCGCTCGCCCGCCACGTCGAACGCCTCCGCCAGCGCCTGCAGCAGTTCATGGCCGACATGCTCGGCCTCGGGGGCCGCCCGGGCCGCGGACAGCAGCACGGTGAACTCGTCGCCACCCATGCGGGCGACCGTCGCGCCGGCCGGCATGCAGCCCTGCAGCCGACCGGCCACCTGCACGAGCAGCGCATCGCCCACGTCATGACCGAGCGAGTCGTTGATCTCCTTGAAGTGGTCCAGGTCCACGAACATGACGGCCAGCTCCTCGCCGCGCTGCGCCCGCTGCGCCAGCGCCCGCTCGATGTGCTCGCGCAGCGCCCGGCGGTTGGGCAGGCCGGTCAGGGTGTCGACGCGCGCCTGCTGCCACACCAGCACCTCCTGGCGCTTGCGCTCGGTGATGTCGGTGTGCGTGCCGACCATGCGCACCGGCCTGCCATGCGCGTCGCGTGCGATCACCATGCCGCGGCTCAGCACCCACTTCCAGGAGCCATCCCGGGCCAGCACACGATGTTCGTTGCGATAGATCGGCGTTCGGCCGGCAAAGTGGTCTGCGCGGTCCTGGGCCATCTGCGCCAGGTCGTCGGGATGGGTACGGGTATCGAAGGCCTCGGGCGTGGCGGCCACGTCGCCGGGCTCGAAGCCGTAGAGGCGCAGGTAGCGGTCGGAGTAGTACTCGGTGCCGGCCTGCACATGCCAGTCCCAGACGCCGTCGCCGCTGCACTCCAGCGCGAGCTTCCAGACGGCGTCCGTCTCGCGCAGCCGGTTCTCCGCAGCCCGCCGCGCGGCGATGTCGGTGTGCGTGCCTAGCCACAGTGCCGAGCCGGGAAGGCGCTGCGCCTGCGCGTGCACCCAGGCGGAGCCGAGGCGGTACTCCATCTCGAAGCGGCCCCCGGCCTGCGCCGCGGCCCAGGCGCGTTCAAAGGCGGCGCGGTCGTCCGGGTTCAGCCAGGCGGCCAGCGGCGAGGGCAGGGCCGGCCGGTTCAGCGCCGCAGCCAGGCGCGCGTTCATCCAGAGCAGGCGGCCCTGCCCGTCGGCCTTCCAGACCTGCTGTGGAAGTGCGTCGAGCACGGAGGCGAAATGCACAGTCGGGCGGCATCTGCGATGGATACGGCACTGTAAGCCTGTGACGGGTTCACCGCATGGGACACAATCGCGCCCGCCCGAGCCGTTCGGGCGCGATATCCGAAGAGACTTTCCGCATGAACAAGACCGATCTGATCGAACACCTCGCCGCCAAGCACGAACTCAGCAAGGCCGAAGCCGGCCGCATCCTCGAGACCCTGCTTGACGCCGTGGTCACCACCGTCAAGAAGGGTGGCGCCGTGTCGATCCCGGGCTTCGGCTCCTTCAAGCAGCACGCCCGTGCCGCCCGCAACGGCGTGAACCCCAGCACCGGCGCCAAGATCAAGATCGCCGCCGCCAAGCTGCCCAAGTTCACTGCCGGCGCTGGCTTCAAGGC
>SEEY01000521.1 GCA_004211235.1 Rubrivivax sp. | reverse complement strand
CCTTCGGGCGGCCGGGCAGCGCTGACATGGACCTCGGACTGAGCGGCAAGGTCATCCTGGTCACCGGCGGTGGTGCCGGCATCGGCGCAGCCATCTGCGCGGCGTTGTCGCGCGAAGGCGCGCTAGCCGTCAGCCTGGGCCGTGGTGCGAAGGCTGAACGCACCGCCCGCCATGTCGAGCTGGAGCTGGAAGACGAAGCCGCCGTTCGCGCCGCCGTGGAAGGGACGCTCGCGGAGTTCGGCGCGATCCATGGCCTCGTCAACAACGCCGGCGTCAACGACGGTATCGGCCTGGATTCCGGCCCCGCCGCCTTCCGCGCCTCGCTGGAGCGCAACCTCGTCCACGCCTACCTGCTCGCCCACCTGTGCACGCCGGCACTGAAGGCCACGCGCGGCAGCATCGTCAACATCTCATCGAAGACAGCCGTCACCGGCCAGGGCGGCACCAGCGGCTACACCGCGTCCAAAGGCGCGCTGCTGTCCCTGACCCGCGAATGGGCCGCGGCGCTGCGCCATGACGGCATCCGCGTCAACGCGGTCATCCCGGCCGAAGTGATGACGCCGCTGTACCAGCAGTGGCTGAACGGCTTCCCCGACCCCGCGGCCCGGCTCGCCGACATCGCCGCGCGCATCCCGCTCGGCCAGCGCCTGACGACCGCCGACGAGATCGCCGACACGACGGTGTTCCTGCTGTCGGCGCGGGCCAGCCACACGACGGGGCAATGGGTCTTCGTCGACGGCGGCTACACCCACCTCGACCGCGCGCTGGGCTGAGCCGGTGAGCCGGTGAAGCGATCAGCGCTCAGCGTGGCCTGAGCTGGGCAGCGATATAGCGCCACACCTCGACTTCCGACTTGCGCTGCGGATAGGCGTCTTGCTGCGACTCCCAGTCGTAGAAGCGGCGAAGGGCGGCCAGCATCTCGGCATCGGTGGCATAGCGTTCGCAGGACGGCGGCAGTTCGCCCTCGTCGTCGCGCCGGAATCCGCTGCCGTCGCAGGAGAAGCGGGTGATGCCCTCCTTGCAGGCGCTGAAGAAGCCCATGCCGGCGCGCAAGCCGCGCAGCACCTGCTGTCTTGCGGCCTTGCTCTGCGGTTCGTCGTCGGGTGCCATGGATCTCACGGTGCGGCGATGCCGTCGATGCGGTCCAGGCGCACGATCATGCGGCCGTACTGCTGGTTGCGCAGTTCCACCCACCGGCCCGGCTCGATGCGTGTCACCGCACCGGCGATGGCCTGGCCGGCCACGTAGAGGGTGATGCCGCGCTTGTCCTGCAAGGCGGCGTTCAACGCCTGTTCGATGCCCTGCAGGGCGTCGACGGCACAGGCTGCGCCCGAGGCCAGCGAGATGACGAGGGCGGCCAGCAGGCGGCGCGGGGTCGAGGTACGGAATGCGTGCAGCGGCATGGCGGGGCTCCAGGGTGAAGGTTGAACATTGAAGGGTTGGAAATCTGGTGGCTGCGCGGGCGGCTCATCGCCTGCGCGCCGCGGTGGCGAGCAGCTCGCGCGCATGTCGCAGGGGCACTGGCACGTCGCGGCCGGCGCGCTCTTCCTCTTCGGCCTGGCTGGCGAGTTCACCAGCGACGTTGCGGCCGTCGGCCCGCGGTCGCGTCGTGTCGGCGCCCAGCTCGATGGCCATCGCCAGCAGGTCCCAGCGGCGGTAGATCGCCAGCTGCACCGGCAGCGGATTGCCATGCGCGACGCTGTCCAGGTCGAGCCCGTGCCCGGCCAGCAGGCGGAAGCTGTGCGGCGTGACGACGCTCATCGCCTCGAAGATGAGCGGCTCACCCTTGCCGCCCTGCAGGTTCGGATGGCCGCCCGCCGCGAGCAGCAGCTCCAGCAACGCCGGATCGAATCGCATGACCGCGGCGGGCATCGCCAGGTCCGCATGCGCGCCCAGCGCCAGCAGCGCGCGCACCACCGGCAGCTCCGAGCCATCGGAGATGCGCGGGTCGGGCTGCTCCACGGCCAGTGCCAGCAGCGTCATGCCGCGCCGCACTGCGTTGATGTCGACGGTCGGCCCGAGCCGCATCAGCGTGGCGACGTCCCGCTGCACGACGGCGGCGCCCAGCTGGCGCATATCGTCCGTGTCGAAGTAGCCGGTGCCCGCGCGGTCGGCAGCGATGCGCTGGTCGATCCAGCGGTCCTCCACCTGGACCTTGACCCACCAGATCCCGGGCACGAGCACCACCAGCAAGGCCGGCACCCTTACAACCGGCGAAGCGCAGAAGTGGAAGGCCAGTGCGGCCAGCACCAGCACGGCGGCCGGCACCAGCACGAAGAAGAAGAGGCCCATCGCGCGGCCACCGTCCTGCCGCCCGGCGCTGCTCTGCAGCGACATCACGTAGGCAGCCAGCAGCGCCGCCGCATCCAGCGCGGCGACGACCCAGAAGGCCTGGGCCAGGCGCGTCATGGCGCGGCTCCCACGCGTCGGCCCTGCTGCCAGGGGCCGGAACGGTCGGTCGCGTCCAGACCCGCCTGGTAGGACGCATCGCTGGCGAAGGTGGCGGGGTCAGCTCCCTGCAACACACGGCCGCGGTACCAGACCTTGTCGGCATCCGCGGCATAGCCACGCCCGAGGACGCGGATGGCCGCGACGTCCCGGGTGCGCAGCACGCGGACGATGTCGGGCACCCGGGTGTTCGGCGTGCGGCCCGCGCCGCGCTTGTCACCGTCCCCGGTCTCGCCCTCGCCCTCGCCGTCAATGTCGGCAAAGGCGTAGTAGCCCTGCCGGCGGTCGCGCGCGTAAGCGGTGTCGTTGTCAGCAATGACCTCAAAGGTCGGGCCGTCGCTGCCGGCAATCTCCTGGCGCGCGTAGTAGCCGCGCTGTGCATCACGGCCGAAATTCCCGTCCAGCGGCTCGAAGCTGGCCGGGTCGCGTGCCGCGAAGGCGCGGCCTTGGAAGTAGACACGCCGTGCATCGCGTGCATGGCCCCTGCCGATGGCGGTGTAGCTGGCCGGGTCGGCGCCGTCGATGCGCGCCACGCTCAGGTGCTGGATCAGCCAGTACTCCTGGCCCTTGCGGTAGGTGTCGCAGTAGTAGACGGCGTACCTGTCGCGCGCCTCGTGCTCCGAGATGACGGCGAAGCTCGCTCCGTCGCTGTCTGCGACCATGGCGCCGAGGAAATAGCCGCGCCGGGCGTCCCGCGCGAAGCGGCCGTCCAGCGGCTTGAAGGTGGCCGGGTCCTCGGGCGTGAAGGCGACATCGCCGTGGCGCCACTGGCCGGCGCTGCGCCGGTAGCCGGACGAATCGCACCCGCCCAGGCCGCCGAGTGCCAGCAGGAACAAGGCAAAGGATGGAAGCCGGCGGCACAGGAACATGGAACCCTCGGAAGGCGGGCGACGCCAAAGCTGCGCCGCAAACCGCACTGTCGTCACCGCGTGTCGCAACGCGGTTTCACCGCCGGGGCCGGTTTGTTTCGTTTGTTCGCTCCCGCCCGGCAGCCACCCTTCAC
>SEEY01000520.1 GCA_004211235.1 Rubrivivax sp. | reverse complement strand
GTCACCAGCCAACTCAGGGAGACCCAGGGGTTGTAGCTGGCCACGCGCGTGGCGCCGGCACCGACGCCACGCGCGTGGCCAGCTACAACCCCTGGGTCTCCCTGAGTTGGCTGGTGACAGGCAAGACGGTCGGCGGCCTGCAGATGACGGCGGAGCGCCATCTGCTGGACCGCCACACGGCGCTGCAACTCTGGACGCAGGCCAACACCTGGTTCAGCCATGACGAAGGCCGCAAGGGCCAGATCGCCGTGGGCCAGTGGGCGGACTTCGCCCTGCTGTCGGCCGACTACTTCCAGGTCACCGACAGCGACATTGCCGAGTTGCAGGCCGAACTCACCGTCATGGGCGGGCGCATTGTGCACGGCAGCGGTGCGTTTGCCGACCTGGCGCCGCCACTGCCGCCGGCCAGCCCGGACTGGAGCCCCGTGCGCCGCTTCGGGGGCTACCAGCACCGCAATCCTGCGGACGGGTTGTTCACCCGGACGGGAGCGCGCGCCGGCCTCGGCTGTGCCTGCGCCAGCGCCTGCGGCGTGCATGCCCATGCCCATGCCTGGGACCGCACCGCGCCGGCCGATGACGCACGCAGTTTCTGGGGCGCGCTGGGCTGCTCTTGCTGGGCGTTCTGAAGCCGCCGCCCCGGGCTAACGCAGTTATATTTCTGCCACTTCCCGGAGGTCTGCGCACCTCCCGAGGTTGCCCCCCACCCCAAGCTACCGACGATGCGAACCGACACGAGTGGAGGCTTGCCCGCGCTCGCATTCGGACCCTTTGTCCTTGATCGCGCGAGCAAGCAATTGCTGGCAGACGGCCAGGTCCTGCGCCTTGGCGGGCGCGCCTTCGACCTGCTGTGCGCGCTGGCCGAGCGTTCCGGCGAGGTGCTGAGCCGGGCGGAGCTCGAAGCCCGCGTCTGGCCGCACACGGTCGTCGAGGAGACCAGCCTGCGCGTGCATGTGTCAGCCCTGCGCCGGGTGCTCGGCGACGGCGTGGCCGGCGCCCGCTACATCGCCAACGTGCCGGGGCGCGGCTACAGCTTCGTGGTGCCGGTCGTGGCGGTCCCGGCGGTCGATGGCGCGCCGGTGCCGGCGGCGCCCGCGCCGGTACCCCTTGCCCAGCATGCACCGCCACCGCCCGCGCGGCGACTGCACAACCTGCCGGCGCGCCTGAGCCACGCCATCGGCCGCTCGTCCGTCACCCGCACGCTCGGCGAGCGCGTCGCCACGCAGCGTCTCGTGTCCATCGTCGGGCCGGGCGGCATGGGCAAGACGACCGTGGCGCTCGCGGTCGCGGAATCCCAGCTGGAGCGATTCCCGGACGGCGTGTGGTTCGTGGACCTGGCCCCCCTCTCCGACCCGGGCCGGGTGCCGCTGGCGCTGGCTTCCGCACTGAACCTGTCCGCCTCGTCGACGGACCCCTGGGCCGCCCTGCGCGAGCCGCTGCGGGAGAGCCGCATGCTGATCGTGCTGGACAACTGCGAGCACGTCATCGACGGCGCCGCGGCGCTGTCCGAGCGCGTGCTGCGCGAGGCGCCCCGCACCCACATCCTGGCGACGAGCCGCGAGGCCCTGGATGCCGAAGGCGAGTGGGTGCACCGGCTGGCCGCGCTGGAAGTGCCGGTGCCGGACGACCCGCCGCCGCTGGAGCAGGCGCGCACGTTCGCCGCCGTGCAGCTGTTCGCCGAGCGCGCCAGTGCGAACTCGGACAGCTTCGCCCTGAGCGCCGCCAACATCGACATCGTCTGCCACCTGTGCCGGCAGCTGGACGGCATGCCGCTGGCCATCGAGCTGGCCGCCGCACGCATCGACAGCCTGGGCCTGCAGGGCCTGGCGGCGCGCCTGGACGAGATGTTCACGCTGCTCACGCGTGGCCGGCGCACCGTGCTGCCGCGCCACCGCACGCTGCAGGCCCTGCTCGACTGGAGCCACGACCTGCTCACCGATGTCGAGCGCGTGGTGCTGCGCCGGCTGTCGGTCTTCCGCTCTGCGTTCACGCTCGAGTCGGCTGCTGCGGTGCTTGCCGGCGCCGACCTGTCACCCGAGGCGGTGGTGGACGGCGTGCTCGGGCTGGCAGCCAAGTCGCTGGTGGCTGTGGATGCCAGCGGCCTCACGGTCCGGCACCGCCTGCTCTACACCACCCGCACGTATGCGGCCGACAAGCTGGCGGCCAGCGGCGAAGCACGCCAGCTGGCGGTTGCCCACGCCACCTACTTCCGCGACGCGTTGCTGCAGGCCCTGCCGCAACGCGACATCCTGCCGATCGACGAGTGGCTGCAGCGCCACGGCCGGATGATGGACGACATCCGCGCGGGCATGGACTGGGCGTTCTCGCCGGACGGCGATGCGCTGCTGGGCGTGCAGCTCACGGCCGCGGCGTTTGACCTCGTCAACGAGCTCGGGCTGATCGACGAATGCCGCGCCTGGGTGGACCTCGCCCTGGAGGCCGTTCATACCTTGCAGCCGGCCCATCCCGAGCTGGAACTGCGTCTGCGTTCGGCGCGCTGCTTCCACGGGTCCTTCACCAAGGGGCGCAATTTCGCGTATGCGGCCAATATCGAGAGGACGCTGGCGCTCGCCGCGCAGCTCAACTCGGCCGCGCAAAGCATCGAGGTCATGTTCAGCCTGTGCGCCAACGCCTTCGGTGCCGGCGACTACCGCGACGTCGGCGAGATGGCGCGGCGCGTCAGGCACTACGCGCCCGAGCCGGACGAGCCGGCCGCGGTGCTGCTGTCCGATCGCTTCCTCGCACTGAGCCACCACTACCTCGGCCAGCACGAGGCGGCCAGGCTGCTGGCCGAACGCGTGCTTCACTATCCCGCCGGCAACGCCTACCGCCAGTACATCGGCCACATCCCGAGGGCGGTGTCGATGCGCATTCTTCAAGCGCGCATGCTGTGGATGCAGGGCGCCTGCGACCGGGCCGTGGACCTTGCCGCCGAAGCCGAGGCCCATGCCGAAGGCAGCAACCCGCTGGCCCTGAGCCAGGCGCTCGCGATGGCGGCGATTCCTGTCGCGCTTTGGCGTGGCGAGGACGCTCGCGCCCGGGTGCTGGTGGAGCGCCTGCGCCGCCATGCGGACTGGCATTCGCAGGCCTACTGGCAGTCGTGGGCGCGCAGCTACGACAAGGTGCTGGCCGCGCGTGCCGGCGGCGGGCCGCTGCGCCTGGGCATCGAGCTCGGGCCGGTCGAGGCGCTGTCGGGCCTGGGTGAGCTGGACATGCTGGGCACGCTGGTCGAGAGCGTTGTGTCCATGGTGGCCGTCGAGCGGGTCGGCAGCGGCGTGGTGGGCTGGTGTGCGCCCGAGATCCTGCGCGCCCATGCCGAGAACGGGCTGCGCGGCGCATCTCACGCGGCCGGTGACGCTGAATCGGCGTTGACGCGTTCGCTGGACATCGCCCGGCAGCAGAACGCGCTGTCCTGGGAGCTGCGCAGCGCCACCAGCCTGGCGCGGCTGTGGCGCGGCC
>SEEY01000025.1 GCA_004211235.1 Rubrivivax sp. | reverse complement strand
CCGTGAGCTTGACCTTGCCGTAGACGCTCGACGAATCCATCTTGGCCTTGAAGCGCCCACCTTCGCCGGCGGCGGCGTAGAGCTGCCCGGCGTCGCGCAGGTAGGGCGCCAGGATCTCGGTGTACCAGCCACCACCCGGCGTCAGTTCGACGACGGTATCGGTGGGCTTGAGGCCGAAGAAGCTCAGCGTCTCGTAGGGGTGGCGCCAGGCGTCGCGGGCGACGTTGCCGACCGTCCGGTTGTCGGCGGCGACGGCAGCCTTCAGCGGGTCGGCCGGCTGGGCCAGGGCGGTGGAAGCGGAAGCGGCAAGAACGAAGGTCGCGGCGAGCCAGGTCTTCATGGGCAGGTCTCCATTGGGGGGCGGCCAGTATCACGGCGTGGCCAAGTCCCTGTCGAAGGTCAGCGCTTGCCGGGCGCCGGCGACAGTTACAGTGCCTCGAGAACCCGCGCGCCCTGCCTCGAAGAATGAGCCTGCCCCACGTTGCCGTCCTCGATGACGAAGTCGACATCACCCAGCTGCTGGCCAATTACCTGCAGATGCAGGGTTACCGCGTCAGCCAGGTGCACAGCGGGCGGGCGCTGCTGGAGCTGATGGCTGCCGACCCGCCGGCGCTGGTGCTGCTCGACCTGGGCCTGCCCGGCGAGGACGGTTTCGTCATCGCCCGGCAGCTGCGCGAACACTGGCGCTGCGGTCTCGTCATCGTCACCGGCCGTGGCGATGCCATCGACAAGGTGGTCGGCCTGGAGATCGGTGCCGACGACTACGTGACCAAGCCCTTCGACCTGCGCGAGCTGCTGGCCCGCATCAAGGCCGTGCTCAGGCGCCTGCAGCCGGCCGAGGCGCCGCCTGCCGCGCCGCCCCTGCCCGCGCCGCCCGCCGCCGACCGGTCGACGCTGCGCTTCGCCGGTTGGGAGCTCGACACCGCCGCCCGCCGGCTGGTCGACAGTTCGGGCGCCGAGGTGGTTCTGACGACGGGCGAGTTCGAGCTGCTGCAGGTGCTGGCCCGCCATGGCGGCCGCGTGCTGTCGCGGGACTTCCTGCTGGAGCAGACGCGCGGCCGCGAGGCGGCGCCCTTCGACCGCACGATCGACGTGCTGATCGGCCGCCTGCGCAAGAAGCTGGGGGACAGCGCCGACGAGCCGCAGCTCATCAAGTCGGTGCGCGGCGCCGGCTATTTTTTCGTGGCCACCGTCGACAACCCCTGAGATGGACAACGCAGCGCCGTGCCTGGACGCCGCCGCGCTGCACGGGGCACTGTTCGCCGCTTCGGCCGACGCACTGCTGCTGGTGGGCGCCGACGGCGTTATCGCGCTGGCCAACCCGGCCGCGACCGAGCTGCTCGGCTATGCGCCCGATGAGCTCGCGGGCCTGTCGGTGGATGCGCTGGTGCCCGACGCCATCCGACCCCGCCATGCCACCTACCGCGAAGGCTATGGCAAGGCGCCCCGGCCGCGCCCCATGGGCACGCAGACGGCGCTGGTGGCGCGTTGCAAGGACGGCTCGGAGGTCATGGTCGAGATCGCGCTGAGCCCCTTGCAGGGCCAGGGCGTGCCGTACGTGCTGGCGGCGATCCGGGACATCGGCAGCTATCCGCGCGTCAAGCAGGCGCTCAAGCGCGCCCGCTACGCCGAGTACGTGGCCCAGGTCGGCCGCATGGCGGTCGACACGCGCGACCCGCAACAGCTCCATGTGGCGGGCTGTTCGGGCGATGTGCAGCCCGAGCAGCTGGGCAGCCGCCTGGCCAACCGGCCGGATTCGCCACCGGGCTTTGTCATCGCACAGGGCGGCGCGGTGCTGGTGGGCGACTACGCCCGTGAGACCCGCTTCACCGTGCCGGCGAGTTATCTCGAGGCCGGCCTCGTCAGCGCGCTGGCCGTGCCGCTGACCGACCGCGGCGAGACCGTCGGCGCGCTGACGGTGCGCTCGCGCCAGGCGGAGCGCTTCGGCGACGACGAAGTGCGCATGCTGCAGTCGCTCGCCCACCTGCTGGCGGCCAGCCTGCAGCGCACGCAGACGGAAGAGGCGCTCAACCATGCGCAGCGCCTGGAGAGCGTGGGTCAGCTGACGGGGGGCATCGCGCACGACTTCAACAACCTGCTGACCATCATCCAGGGCAATCTGCAGGTGCTGGAAGACCACCCCGCCGTGGCCGCCGACGCGCTGGCGCCGCAGCTGGTGGGCGCGGCGATGCGCGCCTCCCGCCGGGGCGCGGAGCTGACGGGCAAGCTGCTGGCCTTCTCGCGCCGCCAGGTGCTGCAGCCGACGCCGGTGGACGTGCCGGCGCTGCTGGCCTCGCTGGCCGACATGCTGCACCGCACGCTGGACCAGCGCATCCGCATCACGGTGCAGGTCGCGCCCGACTGTCCGGACTGCATGGCCGACCCGGGACAGCTCGAGTCCGCACTGCTGAACATCGCCATCAATGCACGCGACGCCATGCCCGAGGGCGGCGAGCTGGCCTTCAGCGCCCATCGCTGCCAAACGCTGCCGGTCGCCGTGCTGGCCGAGCTGCACGACACCCGCCCCCAGGCCTATCTGCAGATCGCCGTCGGCGACACGGGCACCGGGATGCCCGAGGCCGTGCTGGAACGTGCCTTCGAGCCCTTCTTCACGACCAAGGAGGCGGGCCGCGGCACCGGCCTGGGCCTGAGCACCGTCTACGGCTTCGCCAGGCAGTCGCGCGGCGCGGCGCTGCTGGACAGCAAGCCGGGCCAGGGCACGACGGTCTCGCTGCTGCTGCCCATCGTGGCCGACGCGGCCCGGGACGCCGCCGCGGCAGCGACGGCCGGCGACGGCGTGCCGCCGGGTCTGCACGTGCTGGTCGCGGAAGACGAGCCCGAAGTGCGCGCCGTGGTGACGACGCTGCTGCGTGGGCTCGGCTGCGTCGTCGAAGCGGTCGAGACCGGCGAGCTCGCCCTGGCCGAGCTGGCCGGCAACAGCGGCTACGAGCTGCTGCTGAGCGACATCGCGCTGGGCACCGGGCTGCGCGGCACCCAGCTCGCCGTGAAGGCGCAGGCCCGGCAACCCGGGCTGGCCGTGCTGCTGATGTCGGGCTACTCCTCGGAGCTGCTCGACGCCGACGAGGCCTCCGCCTGGCAGCTGCTGCGCAAGCCCTTCAGCCGCGACGAGCTGGCGCGGGCCATCGCCCGCGTGCTGGGATGAAGCGTCACTGCAAGGTCGTGCTGGCGGGCGCCAGGCTGCGCTGCACGTAGGCGCCGAGCGCCTGCACGTCGGGGATGCTCACGTCGCGGCGGCCGCGCTCGGGGAAGGCGATGAGCTTGTCGCGGGACAGGCGCGACAGCGCGCGGCTGACGGTCTCCAGCGTCATGCCGAGGTAGTTGCCGATCTCGGCGCGCGTCATGCGCAGCGTGATCTGGTCATGGCGCAGGCCGCGCTGGGCCATCGCGTCGGCCCAGTAGCGCAGGAACTCGGCCACGCGGGCATCGGCAGACAGCGTGCACAGGCTCAGCAGCGAGTCGCGGTCCCGGGTGATCTCGCGGCTCATCGCGGCATGCAGCAGGCCCAGCAGCGGCGCATGGCGTGCGCAGGCGCCCAGCAGCGCGTCGTAGCGCACGGTCCAGACTTCGCCGGTGTCCAGCGCCACGGCGTCGCAGCCATGGCGGCCGCCCGCGATGCCGTCGAAGCCGAGCCAGTCGCCCTTGAAGTGCAGGCCCACGACCTGCTCGCGGCCGTCGGCGGCGAGGTTGATCGTCTTGAAGAAGCCGGAGTTGATGACGTGCAGCTGGGCGAAGGCCTCGCCGGCCTGGTAGACGCTGTCGCCGGCATGGACGATGCGGCGGGTGATGGCCACGTGGTCATGCAGCAGGCGCAGCGTGTCCGCGATGCGCTCTGCCACCTCGTGCCGCGCGACGGGCGGGCGGGGCGTGGCTTGCGCGTTGGGTGCTGCGGCGGCGGTCATCATGGTGGTGCTCCTGGGCTGGCTCGGTTCGATGGAATGCAGCGTAGAAGCCGCCCGACAACCCACTGACAACGGCGAATGCTGCTCGGCAACACTCGGTAAACGGCGCGTAAACGGCAGCGCCGGATTGATCTTCGTCAGGCCGGCGACACGACCGCTGCCTTAGCCTGCGGCGGCCATGCTGCTCCCTGCCCGACCCCTGAACACGCTGGCGCTGATTGCCGGCGCCGAGCGGCTGCGGCGTGCCGCTGCCAGTGCGACCGGCCTGCCGCTGCTGCTGCGCGGGCGGCGCTTTGCCCTCCTCAGCGACAACCATGACAGCCCGGCAGCCGCGGCCTTCGTGCGGGCGGCCACCGAGCTGGGCGGCCATGTCGCCCGGGTGCGCGCGAGCGGCCCCGGCGACCGCCCGCCCCATGACCTCGCCGCGCTGCTGGGGCAGCTCTACGACGCGATCGAGTGCCAGGGCCTGCCGAAGGCCGACCTGCTCGAGCTGGGCCGCCATGCCGGGGTGCCGGTCTTCGACGGCATCGGCGATGCCGCCCATCCCCTGCACCGCCTGGCCGACACCATGACCGGCGACGACGCCGCGGTGAATCGGCACCGGTTGCTCCAGTCGCTGCTGACCAGCTCGCTGGGCTGATCGGCACTCGCGGCGACGCGGCGCCGGCCTGCTGTCCGACACCTCGGCCGAGGGGCGACCCCTAGGCTCGGCTCAACGCGACCAAGACCGCCTGTCATGACTCCTCCCGCCGCTGCCGCTGCTGCCGACACGCCCTCCGCTTGGGGCCGCTTCATCGTCGTTGCCAAGCCCTACTGGACGGGTGACCGAAAGCGCGTGGCCTGGGCGGTGCTCGTCGGACTGATCGTGCTGATGCTGCTCGACACGCAGCTCGCGGTGCTGATCAACCGGCAGACCGGCGAGCTGACCTCGGCGCTGTCGGCCCGCGACGAGGACCGCTTCTGGGAGGCCGTGCGCACCATGCTCTGGGTGGTGGGGTTTGCGGTGCCGGTGTACGCCATCTACTACGCCTCGCGTGATGCCTACGCCAACGACTGGCGACGCTGGCTCACGCACCGCTTCCTGGACGCCTACCTGGGCGACCGCGCCTACTTCCGCCTGGCCGGCGTGGACAACCCCGACCAGCGCATCGCCGACGACGTCAACACCTTCACCGGCCGGTCGTTGAATTTCCTGCTCATCCTGCTCGGCTCGGCGATGCAGCTCGTCGCCTTCAGCACCGTGCTGTGGGTGCTGTCCAAGATGCTGGTGGGCTTTCTCATCGCCTATGCGCTGATCGGCACGGTGCTGTCCATCGGCCTCTTCGGCCGGCCGCTGATCCGGCTGAACTTCTGGCAGCTCAAGCGCGAGGCGGACTTCCGCTTCCGCCTGATGCGGCTGCGCGAGAACGCGGAATCCATCGCCTTCTACCGCGGCGAGCAGCAGGAGCGCCACCAACTCGACCAGCGCCTGCGCGCGACGCTGTTGAACACCAAGCGCATGATCCGCGCGCAGTTCATGCTGAACCTGTTCCAGCGCTCCTTCAGCCAGCTCAGCCTGCTCGTGCCCTTCGTCGTGCTGGCCGGCCAGGTGCTGGCGGGCGACCTGGAGGTGGGCCAGGCGGTGCAGGCGGGCGGCGCCTTCGCCGCAGTGCTGAGTGCGGTCTCCCTCATCGTCGACAACTTCGACAGCCTGTCGCGCTTCGTTGCGGGTATCGACCGCCTGCACCTGATGGCCGAGAAGCTGAAGGAAGGGCCGCCGACCGCCGGCATCAACCTGCAGCCGGCGCAGGACCTGAAGCTCTCCAAGGTCACGGTGAAGGCGCCCGACAGCGAGCGCGTGCTGGTGAAGAACCTGACGCTGAGCGTGCCGGCCGGGGAGTCGCTGCTGATCACCGGTGCCAGCGGCTGTGGCAAGAGCTCGCTGCTGCGCGCCATCGCCGGGCTGTGGACGCAGGGCAGCGGCCAGATCGACCATCCGCCGCACGAGGATGTCTTCTTCCTGCCGCAGCGCCCCTACCTGCAGACCGGATCGCTGCGCAGCCAGCTCATCTATCCCAGCACCCACACGGAGCTGGACGACGAAGCGCTGTTGAAGGTGCTCGACGAAGTGCAGCTGCGTCACCTCGCGGAAGGGCCGCAGGGACAGAGCCGCGGCCTGGACCGCAGCGAGGACTGGGAGAAGCTGCTCAGCGGCGGCGAGCAGCAGCGGCTGGCGTTTGCGCGGCTGCTGGTGCACGCGCCCCGCGTGGCCATCCTGGACGAGGCCACCAGCGCGCTGGACGACGCCAACCAGCAGCGCCTGTACGAGCGGCTGCGCCAGCGCGGCACGACGCTGATCAGCATCGCCCACCGCGCCGCCGTGGCGGGCTTCCATCGCCGCGTGCTGCAGTTGCTGGGTGGCGGGAAATGGAAGCTGACGCGCTCTCCGCCGGCCACGCCGGAGGCCGCGGTGCCGGTGGAGAAGCTCAAGACGTAAGCCTTGCCGACGGGGTTGCCGCATCGGCCCGCATCGGCCCGCGTCGGCCCGCGTCGGGCGGCATCGCCCTGGGACCGCGGTTTGCCGCCATGCAGCCGGCGGCGCCGATGACGCGCTTTGCCGCAACCCAGAAAGGATGTCCTCATGGAAAGCAGAGCCCGCCTCTTCGGCCACCCGGTCCACCAGATGCTGATCGTCTTCCCGCTCGGCCTGCTGGGCGCGTCGCTGGTCTTCGACCTGCTGGCGCATGCCATCGACCTGCCCCTGATGGCGGTGGTCGCCTACTACCTGATCCTCGGCGGCCTCGTCGGCGGCCTGCTGGCCGCGCCGTTCGGCCTGATCGACTGGCTGGCCATCCCGGGCGGCACGCGCGCCAAGTCGGTCGGCGGGCTGCATGGCCTGGGCAATGTGCTGGTGCTGCTGCTGTTCGCCGCCAGCGCCTGGCTGCGGCACGGCGACCCGTCGCTGCCCGGCGGGCCGGCGCAGAGCCTGTCCTTCGTCGCCGTGGCCCTGTCGCTCGTGACCGCCTGGCTCGGCGGCGAGCTGGTGGACCGGCTGGGCGTGGGCGTCTCGGACGGCGCGCACCTGGACGCGCCCAGTTCGCTGCACAAGCCTCACTGAGCCCGCGCCGCGGCCCGCGCGCTGCGGCGGGCTTCGGACAGGAAGGGCAGCACGTTCAGCACCAGCGCGGCGAGCAGCACAGCCGCCGTGTAGGGCCAGGGCGGCAGCGGCTGCTTCAGGCGCAGCGCCCAGTCGGCCGCCTCATCAGAACGGCCGAGCAGTGCCAGGGCCTGCTGCGGCGCCAGCGCGAGCAGGCCCGCCCAGCCGCACCAGGGCAGCAGGTGCTGGAAGCCGTGCACCCACTGCTCCAGCGCCGGGATCTGCCGTGCGGCCAGCGCCACGCGCAGGTCGGCGGCGTAGGTGGCTTCGTGCAGCAGCAGCAGCACGAAGACGGTGACCAGCAAACCGGCCGTCGTCTGCAGCAGCAGCCCGCCCAGCAGCGCGCTGCCGAGCAGCAGCAGCATCAGCAGATGCAGCAGCGACTCGGGCAGCCCGGCCGTGTGCTCGATGCGCAGCCGGCGGTGGCAGGCCCAGTCCAGCGCGCCGGCGGCGATCAGCAGCGGCAGCCAGACGAAGGCGAGCAGCCTTTCGACCAGCGCTGCAGTGCTCATGACGGCTTGGCCACCATCAGCCAGAACACCACCACCAGCGCCAGGAAGGCCGGCACGCCGAGCGCCGTCCAGACCTTGAACAGCGAGAAGTAGCGCGCCGGCAGCGCCTCGCCGGCCGCCACGGCGGCTTCGGCCATGCGGCGCATGCGGATCTGTATCCACACCACCGGCAGCCAGCAGGCGCCGGCCAGGAAGTAGAGCGCGAACGACCAGGCGATCCAGGGCGTCGACAACGGGAAGCCGGCCAGGTGCGCGAGATACAGGCCGCTCGCCGGCTGGAAGACGATGGTCGTGGTCGTGAACAGCCAGTCCGCCCACACCACCTGGCGCACGACGACCGCCACCGCCCGCGGCTCGCGCGTCAGGCTGGCGAAGAACATGTAGTAGGCCGAACCGAGGCCGGTGCCGAACAGCAGCGTCGACGACAGGATGTGCAGCCACTTGACGACGAGATATTCCATCGCAATTCCTTTCAACGCCGGCTCGCGGGCGGCTCCAGCGTCCACAGCAGCCACAGCACCGCCAGCATCGGCAGGTTCTTCAACATCGGCCCGTAGGGATGGGCCCAGAACTCCGGCAGGCGCAGCGCGATGACCCCGCTGTAGAACAGCATCAAGGCGCCCTGCGCGAGCCACAGCCAGCGCCGCGAGGCGAACGGCCAGAGCGTCAGCAGGCCCAGCACGAGATCGAGCCCCGCCGCGCCCCAGAGCGCCGCGGGCTGCAGCGCCTCGGGAACGCCGGCCCGGCCGAGCAGTTCGAAGCTGAGCGCTGCCGGGTAGACGGCCACCGACACATAGGCCGTCACCAGCCACACCGCCGCCAGCGCCCAGCGCAGCAGCGGCAGCGCGGCATCGAGCAGGGCCACGGTACGAACGGCATCGCGCTGTTCGGGCGGAATGAACGCAGCCGCGGTACGCGGCAGGCGGCCGAGCAGGCGCGCCAGCGGCGCCGGGTCGGCGGTGCTGCCTTGCCGGAGCATGGCCCAGGCGGCGCGGTCCAGCAGCGCGTTGCGGCGCCACTCACCCAGCCATGCCGCCATGCCGACGGCCCAACCGGGCACGGGCAGCACCCAGGCACCGGCTGGCAGACCGAGGCTGCGGCGCAGCGCCAGCAGGTAGTCGCGCAACGTGAGGGGCCGCGGGCCGACGAGCGCCGTGCGCCCGCGCCAGCGGCCGGCCGGTGCCTCGACCAGCGCGCGCAGCGCCTCGGCGGCGTCGTCGACGTGGATGGGCTGCACGCGCTGGCCGCCGCCTGCCGGCAATGGCACGACGGGCAGGGCCGCCAGCATCAACAGGCTGCGCGAGCTGGCACCGTCAGGCCCGAACACGAGGGACGGCTGGGCGACGGCGGCGTCCAGCGGCAGGCGCAACAGGTGGTCGTCCGCCTCGTACTTGCTGCGCAGGAATGCCGTCTCGGCATGCGCGTCGGCGCCCAGCGCGGAGACCTGCACGACACGCATGACGCCGGCATGCAGGCAGGCGTCGAACAGGGCCTGCGGCCCGCGCGTGTGCAGTGCCGCAAAACTGGCCGAGCCGCGCTCGCGAAAGATGCCGACGAGATTGACCACGGCGTCCATGCCGTGCAGATGCGCCAGCCAGACCTCGGCCGGCGTGGCGGCGAAGTCCAGCCTGAGCCAGCGGCAGCGCCGGTGCTCGACGGGCGGCGCGCTGCGGCCGGCGCAGACCACTTCATGGCCCGCGTCCAGCAGGTCGCGCAGCAGCCGGCCGCCGAGGAAGCCGGTGGCACCGGTCATCAGGATCTTCATGCCCTCGCCCGGCAAGGCGCATGCCGCGGGCGCGCGTTTTGCCGGCTGAGCGGCATCCCCTCACGCCTGGAGATTGCCCAGATGAAACCCCTGATGTCCCATCTCGCCGGCCGCCTGCTTGCGTCCGACCTGCTGTCCAGCGGCCTGTCCGCCGCGGTGCTCGCCTGGCGCGGCCGCCGCGAGGCCGGCAGCGCTGCTGCACCCATCAATGCCGTCAGCCACTGGCTGTGGCCGCATGCGGCGCTGCGGCAGGACGGCGTCTCGGCCCGCTTCACGGCCACCGGCCTGGGCGTGCACTTCGGCGCGGCCATGCTGTGGTGCGCGCTCTATGAGCGCCTGCGCGCCCGCCGCGGCGCCGCGACGCCGCGTCATGCCGTGACCGACGCCATCGCCGTGAGCACGGTGGCGGCCGTCGTGGACCTGGCTTGCGTGCCGGACCGGCTGACGCCCGGCTTCGAGCACTGCGTCCGCCCGCGCAGCCTGGTCATGGTTTACGGCGCGTTCGCCGCCGGCCTGGCACTGGCGGGCCTGGCGGCGCTGAAGCAGCGCTGAGCGCTCAACCCCACGCGCCCGTCCACCACAGCCCGCCCCAGGCCGCCACGGCCAGCGACACGGACAGTGCCGCCAGCGGCCAGCGCGTGCGGCCTGCGGCGGCCGTGGCGTCGCCGGGGTGGCGGCCCGTCCACATCGCCCGCAGCAGCGGCCGGCGGCGCCACAGCACATGCACGCCCACGGCCAGCAGGTGCAGCGCGAACCAGCCGTACAGCAGCTTGGACGCCAGCCGGTGCCAGCCGGTGAGCTTGAGGCTGGTGTCCTCGTCGACCCAGCCAGACCAAGGGCCGGCAAACCCGATCTCGTCGTTGCCGAGCAGGCCAGTCAGCACCTGGGCGATCAGCAGCGCCAGGATGGCCAGCACGGACAGCGCGCCCAGCGGGTTGTGGCCGAGCTGCTGCCAGCGGCCCTGCAGATAGGCCCGAACGCGCGCGGGCGTCGGCCAGAACTGCCTGAAGCGCGCATAGCGCGAGCCCCACAGGCCCCAGGCGAGGCGGAACACCAGCAACGCGGCGATGGCCTGGCCGGCGAGCGCATGCCAGGCCATCCAGGCACCGCCGAGCAGGCCGGTCGCGACAGCAGCGCTCACGAGTGCCACCAATGCCCAGTGGAAGACACGCAGCGGCAGGTCCCAGACGAGGACGTCGGCAATGGCAGCGGTTGCAGCGGTTGCAGCGGTTGCAGGGGTAGAAGGGCTAGCAGGGGCAGCGGCTGCATCGGCCGCGCGCCTGTCAGCGACCGCCTCCTCGCGCAGATCAAGGCTGGCGGACGGCGGCGGCATTTCCATCCCCTTGCGCGGCCTGCGCCTGCTGCTGGCCCTGACCCTGCCCTTGCGCGCGTGGCGCCGGCGCCTGGATGTGGGCGACGGCCTTGCCGCCTTCCTGTTCGTAGTCCTCGCTGCCCGTCGCGCCGACGACCGTGAAACCCTTGGCCGTCAGGATGTCACCAGCGCTGCCGGCGCGTTGCGCGTGGTTGGACACGGTCAGGATGGCGCGGTCCTTCGGCAGGTAGGCCAGGTGCTTTTCGAGGTCGCGGTTCTGGATGTTGAGGAAGACCGGGAAGCTGCCGTACCTGATCAGCTCGTCGGGGCGGCGCAGGTCCAGCACCAGCAGCTTGTCGGGCTGGGCCAGCAGCGCGTCGACCTCGGCGGCCTTCAGGCGCTGGGTCTTGTATTTCCACACGGCGGGCGCGGCGGGCGCGGAGGCCGCGGTCTGCGCGTGAACGAATGACGTGGCGCCGAGCAGCGTGGCGAGAACGAGGGTGCTGAGTGTCTTCATGAGCGCTTGGGAGTGAGTGGGCAGAGCCGCTCACTGCGCAGCTTCCATGCCAGCCCCGGCGCCCCGAAAGCCGGCCTGCGGACCGCTGAACTGCGCCCGCTTCACCAGCTTCTGCTGGCGGGCTGTTGCCCTCGCAACAGCGCCGCGCGTGGCGCCGTCACAAGACCTGGCACCGGGGTCGAAAAGCGGGCTGCAAACCGACCGAAAACCGCCTCGCCAACGCGGAGCGCATCAGCTTAGACGCCCAGCGTATTGGGCACGCTTGCTGCAAAGACCTGGCAGACGAACCCTCTCCCTTCACTGCCATCCATGACCACGAAACACCGCTTCCGACGCCACCCGCTGACTGCCCTCATCGCCACGCTCGCCGCCGGCAGCGCCATCGCCCAGGACGCCACGCCGCCGGCCGCGCCACCAGAGCCGGCCGCACAGACCCAGGAGCTCGGTGCCGTCACCGTGCGCAGCCGCAACCGCATCGAGAAGCTGCAGGACGTGCCGCTGTCCATCTCGGTCATCCAGGGCGATGAGCTCTCGCGCCTGAGCGCCACCGGCATCGAGGAGATCACCAAGCGCGCCGGCAACGTGTCGTGGAACCTCGGCAACCAGCGCACCAGCTCGCTGTCCATCCGCGGCATCGGCAAGGTCGGCCAGACCGAGGCGCAGGACCCGAGCGTCGGCGTCATCGTCGACGGCGTGTCCTTCGCCTACAACGCGCTGACGTCCAGCTTCGACTTCATCGACATCGACACCATCGAGGTCTCGCGCGGCCCGCAGGGCACGCTGCTGGGCAAGAACACCAGCGTCGGCAACGTCATCTTCAACACGAAGAAGCCGTCGTTCACGCCGACGGCCGACTATGGGCTGACGTTCTACCCCGAGAGCCGCGGCCTGCAGGCCTGGGCGGCCGTGGGTGGCCCCATCGCCGACAACGTGCTGGCCTGGCGCGGCACCTTCTCCGTGCAGCGCGCGGAGGGCGACATCCAGAACCAGTACAACCGCAACGTCACCTACACGAACAAGGACCGCGTGTCGGGCCGGGTGCAGTTCCTCTACCGCCCGAGCGAGGACTTCAACGCCATCGCACGCTTCGAACTGCAGCCGCGCGCGGCCGAGACGACCAACGGCCGCACCTTCAACTTCGCCAACACGCACACCTATCTCGACGGCAGCGCCATTCCCGCGTCCGCCACGTCGACCGAGAACCGCCTGGCGCGGCGCTGGTTCAGCCAGGTCAAGAGCTACACGGTCGACGACTACTACAACACGCTCAACAACGACGCGGCGCGCGGCGTCGTCACCGGCAGCAGCGGCGCTTCGCTGGAGGCCAACTGGAAGGTGGCCGGCGAGCACACGCTGACCTCCATCACCGCCTTCAAGAACTACCACTTCAATGCCGTCAACGACGAGGGCACGCCCTTCGACATCGCCCGCAACTCCGGCGGCTACTGGAACGACTACAAGCAGGTGAGCCAGGAGCTGCGCATCAGCTCCGCGGCCGGCGGCTTCGTCGACTACCAGGGCGGCGTCTACCTGCTGCGCGTGAAGAACTCGGCCGAGTACGACCGCATCTGGGGCAACGATGCCGGCGCCTGGTATGCCAGCGCCTCGCAGTACACGACGCTGGACGCCGACGGCGCCGGCCGCTACCTGCTGGCCAACTCGCTGGCCAATGTGAAGGCCGCCGTGAACTCCACGCCCGGCGTGCAGTTCATCGACAACCGCAGCGCCGCCGTCTTCGGCCAGGCCAACTGGCACTTCTCGCCGGCGCTGACGCTGACGACCGGCCTGCGCATCACCCGCGAGGACCGCAGGAACCTGACCTCGTCGGAGCTGCTGGACCCGGGCAGCGCGCCCGAGCTGAACCCGGTCAGCATCACCAATACCGCGCTCGGCGGCTTCGCCAACGACGCCTCGGGCAACCTGACCGGCGACAACTCGGCGACGCAGCTCGCGCTGGCCGACGCCACCGCCCTCAAGTACTTCAACGTGCCGACGTATGGCGCGCTGACGACCAACCAGAAGAAGCAGGTCGCCGCCGCCAAGGCCGTTCGCCTGGGCCAGCTCGGCGTGCTCTACGAACCCCGCTGGGCCGAGCCCTACAAAGCCACGCAGCCGTCGTACACGCTCAGCCCGAGCTACAAGTTCACGAAGGACGTCACCGGCTACGCCGCCTACCAGCATGGCGAGAAGGCCGGCATCGCCCAGGCCTACAACGGCGAGTCCTATCCGGTGAAAGCCGAGAAGACCGACAACATCGAGCTGGGCTTCAAGTCGCTGCTGCTGAACAGGACGCTGATCCTGAACGCCGATGTCTTCCTGACCCGCATCAAGGACTACCAGCAGGCCGTGCGCGTCTTCGATGTCTACAACACCAACCTGAACATCGCCAATGGCGTCACGCCGCCGGGCGTCTATGCCTCGATCACCGGCAACGTGCCCAAGGTGCAGGTGTCGGGCCTGGAGTTCGACGGCGTCTACAACGGCATCCGCGACGTCTCCCTGCGCTTCTCGGGCGCCTACAACAAGGCCGTCTACAAGGACTTCAAGAACGGCGCCTATCCCGTCGAGGAAGGCAATGTCGTCAGCGCCACCAACCCGTACAAGGACTACTCCGGCCAGTCGCTCGCCGGCGCGCCCAGGTTCAGCTGGAACGTCGGCGCCGACTACCGCCTGCCGGTCTGGGGCGACAAGCTGTTCCACGTCACCGGCAACCTGGCCTACACCGGCGCCTTCCTGTCAGACAACGCGGGCTCGATCTACTCGCGCATCCCCGCCAGCTACCGCGTCGACCTGGCCCTGGGCCTAGGGAAGATCAACAAGACCTTCGACGTCAGCCTGCTGGCCAAGAACCTCTTCAACGACGACACGCCGCAGTCGCTGACGTGGACGAGCCGCTCGCCCGCCGTGCCGCGCACCGTCGGCATCCAGCTCACCGGCAAGTTGTGAGCCCAACTGTTCGTGCATCAACAGCGCGCCAACAGCGCTGTTGATGCCGCCGCAAAACACACCCTCGCAACCGCGCCAGACCGGCGCTTTTGCTGGCGCGCTAATTGCGCTGACCCCATCAGTCCGTCAGTCCATCAGTCAATTCCCCCCGGGAGACCTCCGTGCCCCAACGTTCCAATTTCAGGATCGCCCTGCTCGCCCAGGCGGCCCTCGCGGCCGCGCTGGCCAGCGTCACCACCCTCAGCCCCGCGGAGGACTACGCGCCCCCCGGCGGCTTCGTCAAGGGCAGCGAGCGCCCCTGGTCGTACACGCCGCTCAACACCAAGGTCGCCACGCCGGCCGTCAAGGCCAGGGCCTGGGTGCGTGAGCCGCTGGACGCCTTCGTGCTGGCCAAGCTGGAAGCTCAGGGCATCACGCCGTCGGCCGAGGCCGACCGCCGCGCCTACATCCGCCGCGCCACGCTCGACACCTGGGGCCTGCTGCCCACGCCCGAGGAGGTGAACGCCTTCGTCAACGACAAGTCGCCCAAGGCGCACGAGAAGCTCGTCGAGCGGCTGCTGGCCTCGCCGCGCTACGGCGAGCGCCAGGCGCGCCGGTGGCTGGACTTGAGCCGTTATGCCGACAGCGACGGCTACAACACCGACGGCACGCGGCCCAACATCTGGCGCTACCGCGACTATGTCGTCGACGCCTTCAACGCCGACAAGCCCTTCGACCGTTTCGTCAAGGAGCAACTGGCCGGCGACGAGCTCTGGCCCGACCGCAAGGAGGCGCTGATCGCCACCGGCTTCCTGCGCAACCTGCCGGACGAGATCAACGCCCGCGACCTGAACCTGAAGAAGCAGGAAGTCGCCAACGACCTGACCGACACCGTCTCCGCCGTCTTCCTCGGCACGACGCTGGGCTGCGCCCAGTGCCACGACCACAAGACCGAGAAGATCACGCAGCAGGAGTACTACCAGTTCCAGGCCTTCTTCTCCAATGCGAGCTGGAAGGACGACGTCACCCCGCTGAGCGGCAAGGCCAAGGCCGACTACGACACGCAGCTCGCGAAGTGGGAAGCGGCCACCAAGGACCTGCGCGAACAGCGCGAGGCCCTGCTCAAGCCGACCATCGACAAGCTGGAGACGGACCGCCTGTCGGGCTTCGTGCCCGAGACGCGCGCGTCCATCGAGAAGCCGGCCGCCGAGCGCAATGCCTACGACCGCTGGATCTACCACCGCAACCTGTGGACGATGCAGGGCCGCACGCGCAATGCCGAGACCCGCATGCGCACGCAGGACAAGGACAACTACGCCAAGTACCAGGCCCTGGGCGACGAGCTGAAGAAGTTCGACCACCTCAAGCCCAGGGACCCGGGGGCGATCTCGACGATGGCCGAACTCGGCTCGGACGCGCCGCCGACCAAGGTGCTGTTCAAGGGCATCTACGACCGCCCGCTGCAGGAAGTGCAACCCGGCCTGCCGGCCCTGCTGACCGACAGGACGACGCTGGACATCAAGCCCACCGACAACTCCTCCGGCCGCCGCACGGCGCTGGCCAACTGGCTGGTGAGCCCGGAGAACGGCCTGACGGCGCGCGTGTTCGTCAACCGCCAGTGGGCGCAGTTCTTCGGCCGTGGCATCGTCGACACGACGGCCGACTTCGGCAAGACCGGCGCCAAGCCGACGCATCCCGAACTGCTCGACAAGCTGGCCGCGGACTTCGTCAAGCAGGGCTGGAGCGTGAAGACGCTGCAGAAGCAGATCCTGCTGAGCAGCACCTACCGCCAGGCGAGCGAAGCCAGGGAGGTGAAGCAGGACCCGGACAACAAGCTGCTGTGGGCCTTCCCGCGCCAGCGCCTGGAAGCCGAACAGCTGCGCGACTCGCTGCTGGCCGCCTCCGGCCTGCTGGAGGAAAAGCGCGGCGGCCCGTCGGTGTTCCCGCCGCTGCCGGCCAACTTCGACATCGGCGGCCAGCGCAACCGCTGGCAGACGTCCGAGGACCCGCGCGACCACAACCGCCGCAGCCTCTACGTCTTCGTGCTGCGCAACTCGCCCTACCCGCTGCTGGACACCTTCGACTGGGCCAACCCGCAGTCGCCGCACTTCCGCCGTGAAGTGACGACGACGGCACCGCAGGCGCTGACGCTGGTCAACAGCGACCTGGTGCTGGGCTGGAGCCAGGCGCTGGCCGGCCGCGTGATCCAGGAGGCACCCGCCAGCGAGAGCGCGCAGATCGACCGCGTCTACGAGATCCTGTTCGCCCGCAAGCCCACCGCCAAGGAGAAGGACAAGCTCGTCGCCTTCCTGAACGGCCAGGAGGCGCTGCAACTGGCCCAGGCCGGCCAGGTCAAGAAGGCCCACCTGCCCGAAGGCTGGGGCGTCGACCCCAAGCTGGCCCGGCAGATCGACGGCTTCTACAAGGCCGCCTACAAGCGTGAGCCGGACCGCTATGAGCGCAGCGCCTTCCTGAGCTACCTCGACACGCAGGCGGCCAAGCGCAAGAAGGCCGATGGCAGCGACGACTCGGCGGACGACGGCGGTGGCGGGGCAGCGCCCACAACGGCTGCCGCCGCCACGACGGGCTCACCCAAGGG
>SEEY01000519.1 GCA_004211235.1 Rubrivivax sp. | reverse complement strand
GCAGCGGCAGCATCCGCACCTCGCTGTTCGCCGCGACCGACGATGCCAACATCCCCGACGCCATTGCGTCGCAGATGGCCGACATGTTCTCCGGCGACGTCGATTTCCATCGCGAATTGCGCAAGGGCGACCGCTTCAGCATCGTCTATGAAACGCTGACCGCCGACGGCGAGCCCATCCAGTGGGATGGCGGCGTCGGCCGCCTGCTGGCCGGCGAGTTCACCAACAACGGCCGCACCTACTCGGCGGTCTATTTCAAGGACAGCGCCAGCGGCAAGGCCAGCTTCTACGGCTTCGACGGCCAGAGCAAGCGCCGCGCGTTCCTGGCCAGCCCGATGGAGTTCTCGCGCATCACCAGCGGCTTCGCGATGCGCTTCCATCCCATCATGCAGACCTGGCGCCAGCACAACGGCGTCGACTACGGTGCGCCGACCGGCACGGCGGTGCGCTCGGTGGGCGATGGCACGGTCGAGATGGCCGGCTGGCAGAACGGCTTCGGCAATGTCGTGCAGATCCGTCACGGTGGCGACCGCAGCACGGTCTACGCCCACCTGAGCCGCATCGACGTCAAGAAGGGCCAGCGCATCGACCAAGGCCAGAAGCTCGGCGCCGTGGGCTCCACCGGCTGGGCCACCGGGCCGCATCTGCACTTCGAGTTCCGCGTCGGCGGCCGCCACATGGACCCGCGCAGCATCGCCCGCGCCTCCGAGGCCGTGACGCTGCCGGGCTACGCCAAGGCCCAGTTCCAGCAGGTCGTCGCCAGCGTGAAGACCCAGCTGTCCGTGGCCGAGACGATGGATGGCGTCTCTGCCGCCGACTGAGCGTCAGTTCTTCATCGGGCTGATGTCGGGCACCTCGCTCGACGGCATCGACGGGGTGCTCTTCGACGCGCTAAGACTGGCCGTCACGGGCCATGTGCACCGGCCTTTCGCAGCCGCGCTGCGCGATGAACTGCTCGCGTTGAACACCCCCGGCGACAACGAACTGCACCGCGCCGCACTGGCGGCCAACGCCGTCTCCCGCGGCTATGCCGATGTGGTGTCGCAATTGCTCGAAGCGACAGGCACGCGCCGCGACCAGGTCGTCGCGATGGGTGCCCATGGCCAGACGGTGCGCCACCGGCCCGGCGGCTTCGACGGCTACACGACCCAGTTGCTGAACGGCGCGCTGCTGGCCGAGCAGTCCGGCATCGACGTCATCTGTGACCTGCGCAGCCGCGATGTCGCCGCCGGCGGCCAGGGTGCGCCGCTGGTGCCGGCCTTCCACCGCGCGGTCTTCGCGGTCGATGGCCAGGACACGGCGGTGCTCAACCTCGGCGGCATCAGCAACCTCAGCCTGCTGTTCGCCGACGGCCGCACCGGCGGTTTCGACTGCGGGCCGGCCAACTGCCTGATGGACGGCTGGATCGCCATTCACCGCGGCCTGCCGTTCGACGCCGATGGCGCCTGGGCTGCCAGCGGCCGCGTCTCACCCGCATTGCTGGCCACACTGCTGGCAGAGCCGTTCTTCGCGCTGGCCCCGCCCAGGAGCACCGGCCGCGATCTCTTCCATCTTGGCTGGCTGCAGGCCCGGCTGACGCCCGGGCTGGCGCCGCAAGACGTGCAGGCCACGCTGCTGGAGCTCAGCGCGCGCTGCGTCGCCGATGCGCTTCGCGCGCAGATGCCGGGCGCGCGCACCTTGGTCGCCTGTGGCGGCGGGGCCTGCAACGGGCGTCTGATGCAGCGGCTGTCGGACCTGCTGCCGGGCGTCACGGTCGAGTCGAGTGCCGCGCGCGGGCTGCCGGTCGACCAGGTCGAGGCCGCGGCCTTCGCCTGGCTGGCCATGTGCTTCAAGGCAGGCCGGCCGGGCAACCTGCCGGCGGTGACCGGCGCTGCCGGCAGCCGCCTGCTCGGCGCGCTGTATCCAGCCTGAATCCGGCCTGGATCAGGCTTTAGCTAGGACGCGCCCGGGTCGGGCACTTCCTTGTCCTGGCTCACCGGCACGATGCGGCTGTCGTCCGACGCCAGCTGCCAGAAGATGCCCGCCGAGACCATCGTGATCAGCGCCATGCAGCCGAAGGTGGCGCGAAAGGCCTGCAGCGTCTGCGTGCCGTCGCCACCGAAGAAGTTCGTGAAGGCCGCCAGCACGGCGCCCGCGGCGGCCACGCCCATGCCCATGGCCAGCATCTGCACCATGGACAGCAGGCTGTTGCCGCTGCTCGCCGTGGCGGGGCTGAGGTCCTTCAGCGTCAGCGTGTTCATCGCCGTGAACTGCATCGAATTGACGGCGCCGAAGAGGGCCAGCTGCACGATGCGCACGGCCAGCGGTTGATCCGGTGAGGCGAAGACGAAGCTGGCCATCGTCAGCCCGACGAGCAGCGTGTTGACGACCAGCACGCGGCGGTAGCCATGGCGGGTGATCAGCGGTGTCGTGACGCGCTTCATCGACATGCTGGCGAGGGCCACCGGCAACATCATCATGCCGGCCTGGGCGGGCGAATAACCCATCGTCACCTGCAGCAGCAGCGGGATCAGGAAGGGCATGCAGGAGCTGCCCAGGCGCGAAAACAGGTTGCCGAGCAGGCCGATGCGCAGGGAGCCGACGCTGAACAGCGTCGGCGAAAACAGCGGGTCGGGCCGGCGCAGTGCATGCAGCCAGTAGGCCGTCAGGCTGCCCAGCCCGAAGATCATCAGCACGAGCACGGAAGCCTGGCGCAGGCCCAGTCCCGACAGGCCGTCCAGCGCCAGCGACAGCGCGGCCATGCCGAAGGCGAGCAGCAGATAGCCGGCCAGGTCGAACCGCACCAGGGCCGCGAGCGGCGGCGAAGGCATGTAGCGCAGGGTGGCCAGCGCGCCGATGACACCGACCGGCACATTGATCAGGAAGATCCAGTGCCAGGTCGCCGCCTCGACCAGCCAGCCACCGAGCGTCGGGCCGATGAGCGGGCCGACGAGGCCGGGGATGGCGACAAAGCTCATGGCCTGAAGAAAGCGCTCGCGCGGAAAGCTGCGCAGCACGGCCAGCCGGCCCACCGGCAGCAACAGGGCGCCGCCCATGCCCTGCACCACGCGGGCGCCGACCAGCATCGTCAGGCTGGATGCCAGCGCGCACAGCACCGAGCCGATGACGAACAGCGTGATGGCGCCGACGTAGACGCGCCGCGTGCCGAAGCGGTCCGCCACCCATCCGGTGGCCGGGATCAGCATCGCCATGGTGAGCGAATAGGCCACGACGACAGACTGCATGCGCAGCGGGCTTTCGCCCAGGCTGCGCGCCATCGCCGGCAATGCCGTATTGACGATGGTGGCGTCCAGCGTCTGCATGAAGAAGCCGATGGCCACCAGCCACAGCAGCATGCGCAGCGACTGTTCACGCTGGGCATGCTGCTGTGGCTGGTGGCCATCGGCTTCTTCATGCAGACGCTGGACGCCACCATCGTCAATACGGCATTGCCGGCGATGGCGCGCAGCCTGGGCGAAAGC
>SEEY01000518.1 GCA_004211235.1 Rubrivivax sp. | reverse complement strand
GGGGCTGCAGAAGGTCCACCAGCGGCGGGTTTCGGCGTCGGCAGCGATGGCGGCCATGTCGGCTTTGTAGTCGCTGCCGTGGTACTCCCAGCAGCCGAACAGCAGGTTCTCCGGCTCGCGCAGGAAGATGCTGTAGTTGCGGATGCCGGAGGCGGCCAGGCGGGCCAGCACGGCTGGCCAGACGGCCGCGTGCAGGCGCTTGTACTCGGCGATGTGTTCCGGCGCGATGCCGATCACCATGCCCATGCGTTGCATTGCTTGTTCCTTCTTTCAGGGCGGGGCCAGCGCGGCGTTCAGGCGCGGCTGCGCCAGGCCAGGCAGGTGCAGCTTCGCCAGTTCGACCACCGGCCGCAGGCGCCGCGCCATCTTCTGTTCATGGTTCTGGGCGATGTCGGCCAGCCGGTGCGCCAGGAACGGGTTCAGCAGCCGCTCACGCAGGCCGACGAGATAGCCCCGCGCCTGCTCGCCCTGGCCCAGCGCATCGAAGACCGGCAGCACCTCCTGCTGCCAGGCTTCTTCGAGCGCTCCGCGCAGCGCCGGATGCTGCATCGCCCGGACGACGGTCATGTCCGCGGGCAGGCGTGCGTTGAGCCACAGGTCGGCCAGCAGCGTGTGGCCGAGGTTCAGCAGGAAGAGCTTGAGCCGCTCATGGCCGGCCAGATCGTCGGTGAGCACGATGGCCTCATGCCGGCAGGGCAGTTGCAGGCGCGGCTGTGCCTCGACCACCCACAGCGCGTACGGCTCCGCCACGGCGCCGACCGGCTCGAGGGCTTCGGACACGATGCGGTCGACCAGCGAGTTGGCCCACACCGGCCGGGCCTGCAGCCAGTCGACGAAGGCCGCCTCGCATTGCCATTCCCGGGCCAGGGCAACCACCAGCTTGCGCAGCGCATCGCCGTTGCGTGAAACCAGTTCGCAGGGCAGCAGCGTCAGTTCGGCCTCGGGCTGCGCCTGCCAGCGGTCGTGCAGCAGCACCAGCAGCTTGGCCGGGAAGGAGGTCGGCGCCGTGGCGTTACGGGCCAACAGATCGGCGCTGTCTGCCGGCGCGAGCAGCCAACCGCTGTCGCCCGTGTTCGAGACGATCACCTGCACCGGCCCGCGCAGGCGCTCGCGCACCGCCGGCCAGTCGCTGGCCGCGTGCAGCGCCTCGCGCACCGAGTGGCAGGTCTTGCGCAGCTCCAGCGCCTGCCCGTCTACCAGGCCCCGCACGATGACCTGAAAGCCTTCGGCACGTGCCAGTGCCTGCGTGCGCAGGGTGCTCGCCGGGTTGCCGGTGGTCTGCACCACCGTGATTCCGCCCAGCGCCTCGCCCCGTTCGGCGGCCTCGCTGACGAACAGGTCGACATGGGCCTGCAGGAAGCGGCTGGTGCCGAACTGCAGGATGGGATGGCCGGCGTTCAGCACTCGATGATGGCCTTGATGACGCCTTCCGCGGGGTCGAGGAGGCGTCGGAAACCGCTGGGCACGTCGGCGAGGGCCAGTCGGTGGGTGGCCAGCGCGGCGTCGGGCAGCAGGCCCTGGCGCATCGCCGTCATGACGGTCTCGAAGTCTTCCGTCGTTGCATTGCGGCTGCTCAGCAGCGTGGCTTCGCGCTTGTGGAATTCCGGGTCCGAGAAGCGGATCTCGCCCTGCACGATGGACACCAGCACATAGCGCCCGCCGTGGGCGATGAAACGAAAACCCCGCTCCATCGCCCCGGCATTGCCGGTGGCGTCGAACACCACGTCGAAGAACTCGCCTCCCGTCAGGCGGGACAGCTCGTCCTCGTCGCCGTCTCCCAGCGCCACGGCGGCCGCAACGCCGAGGTGGCCGAGCGCGAAGTCGAGGCGGTCCTGGCGGCCGTCGATGGCCGTGACGACGGCGCAGCGCAGGCGGGAGAAGATCATCGCGCCCATGCCGATGGGACCGGCGCCCACCACCAGCACGCGCTGGCCGGCCGCCACCTCGGCACGGCGCACGGCATGCGCGCCGATGGCGAGGAACTCCAGCATCGCGGCCTGGTCCAGCGTGATGCCGTCCGCCTTGCCGACGAAGCGCTGCGGCACGCTGATGAACTCGGCGAAAGCGCCATCCCGGTGGACGCCCAGCACCTGGATGCGCACGCAGCAGTTGGGCTTGCCCTGTCGGCAGGCGATGCAGTGGCCGCAGGACAGGTAGGGCATCACGTAGACCGGCTCGCCGTGCGCAAAGCCGCTGTCTTCGTCGGCCTCCTCCACGGTGCCCGACAGCTCATGCCCCATGACCCGCGGGTAGGCGAGGTAGGGCTGGTGGCCGGTGAAGATGTGCAGGTCGGTTCCGCACACGCCCACGCGCCTGACACGCAGCAGCACTTCGCCAGGGGCGCGTTCGGGGCGCGCTCGTTGATGGGCGACAAGCAGGCCCGGGGATTCGCAGGTGACGGTCAGCATGATTCGAGGCGGTAAAGACCGATGGCGTTGTCCCCGAAGAGCGCACGTAGGTCGTCCGGATGGGGTGCGGGGTGGAACTGGCGCGCCAGCAGGTGGGCGAGATCCCACCAGTGCGCGTAGTCGGCGGCCAGGCGCAGCACGGGCCAGTCGCTGCCCCACAGCAGGCGACGCGGGCCGAACAGCTGCCAGAGTGCCTGGGTGTAGGGGCGCAGATCGGCGGCCTCGCGGCGCTCGCCGGCCTCGGTCAGCAGGCCGGACAGCTTGCAGTGGACCTGCGGCAGCACGGCCAGTGCGGCGAGTTCGGTGCGCCACGGTTCCATCGACCCGCTGGCGATGAGCGGCTTGGCGGCATGGTCGATGACGATGCGCAGGCCGGGATGCCGCTGCGCGAAGCGGCGCAGCCCGGGCAGCTGGCGCGGCAGCACCAGGGCGTCGAAGACGAGGTCATGGCTCTGCATGGCCTGGGCTGCGGGGTCGCAGGCCGGATCGGCGATCCAGTCGTCGTCGGGCAGGTCCTGCAGCATGGGCCGCAGGCCCTTCAGGAGCGGATGGCGGGCGAGCTCGGCAATCCGTTCGGGGGCGTCCGCCGCCTTGAAGTCCACCCAGCCGACGACGCCGCGCACCCAGGGCGTGGCCTCGGCCACCGACAGCATCCAGTGCGTGTCGGCCAGGCTGGGCAGGGACTGCACGAGCACGGTGGCATCGATGCCGGCGGCCTGCAGCTGGGGTGCGAGGTCCGCCGGCGCGAAGTCGCGGTGGATGGCCGCGAGTGAGGCCGGCGGCCATTGGCCCTGCCGGTCCTGCAGGCGCCAGAAGTGCTGGTGTGCGTCGACCCTCATCGGTGGCCCTCCGTCTTGTCGCCGGGCAGCGGCGCGCCCGTATGCACGAGACCTCGCTCTCGCAGCGCCAGCCAGAGTTCGCGCGGGACGGCCCGGGTCATCCACGCCGCATTGGCGCTCACCTCCCGCGGTGAACGCATGCCCGCCAGCACGCTCGCCACCGCCGGATGGGCCAGCGGGAACTGCAGGGCGGCGGCCGGCAGCGGCACGTCGAATTC
>SEEY01000517.1 GCA_004211235.1 Rubrivivax sp. | reverse complement strand
CGAACGGCGTGGTCATCACGGTTTCCTCGCTGACCGGCCAGCTCTCGTTGCGCACCTTGACCTCGTCGATCTGCCAGGGCGGGCGGGCGTGGGTGACCTGGGCCAGCTCGAACACGCTGCTGGCGGCCTTCCACTGCCGCGCCGGCAAGCCGCCCGCCTGCGCCAGCCACGGGTCCTGCAAGGCCGCCAGAGACAGCTTTGCGGCGGCGCGCAGCGGCCACAGCAGGTCGGCGTGAGCCTGGTAGGCAGGGTACATGGGGCGCCTCCGTTGTCGTGATGGTCCGTTGAATCGCAAGGAGCGCGCCAGCGTGGCATGCGGCTTGCGTCGAGAGGTCAACCCAGGAGACGCCCATGCCTGTCGCCACGCCGACCCGACCCGCCGCCCGCGCCCGCAAGCCCGCCCCGAAACCCCAGGCGGCCACCGCCACGCTGACGCTGAGCAGCAAGAACTACTCTTCCTGGTCGCTGCGCGGCTGGCTGCTGACACGCTTTGCCGGTCTGGCCTTCGAGGAGGTCATGGTCTCGCCCGACGACGAGGACGCGCGCAAGGAATTGCTGCTGCTGGCGCCGTCCATCCGCGTGCCCTGCCTGCGACACGAGGGCGTCACGGTCTGGAACAACATGGCCATTGCCGAGTACCTGAACGAGACTTTCCCCAAGGCCGGCCTGTGGCCCGCGGACCGCATCGCGCGTGCCCAGGCCCGGGCGGTCTGCGGCGAGATGAACTCGGGCTTCGCCAACCTGCGCTCGGCACTGCCGATGAACCTGAAGGGGCGGTTCCCGAAGCACAAGATCTGGACCGGCGCCAAGCCGGACATCGAACGCATCATCGACATCTGGAGCGACTGCCTGGCCACCTATGGCGGCCCCTTCCTCTTCGGCAGCAAGCGCGGTGCCGCCGACGCCTTCTTTGCGCCGGTGGCGACGCGGTTCAGGACCTATGACGTGGCCCTGCCGCCCGCCTGCGAAGCCTACTGCGACACCGTCATTGCCCTGCCCGAGATGCAGGCCTGGATTGCCGATGCGAAGCAGGAGCCAGAGGAGATCGAGCTGCTGGACATGGACTTCTGAGCTGGCGCGCGGCGCATGGAGTTGCGGGCCGAGCGCCGGGCCGCCCCAAGCCGGCCGCGTTGGCGACGTGCTGGCCGGTCGAGCCGGCCTGCATCGCCGCCCCCTCGGGGGGCAGACCGAGCCTGTCCGCGTTCAGCGGTACCGGACCGGGCGAGGGGCTCACATTCACGCCCAGGGTGTCGGCGGCGGCACGTCGCATGGTGCCGGCGCGTCCACCGACTTGAAGTCCGCCGGCGAGACGATCTCCAGGTACTCCATGTCGGGCGAGTAGTCGAACAGGTAGTGCACGATCCCCGGGCGCTGGTGCACGCAGTCGCCGGCCTCCACGAGGGTGACCTGATCCTCGTACATGAACTTGGCCCAGCCCTTGGTCATCAGCACGATCTGGAAATCCGCCTCATGGCGGTGCCATCCGGTGCCCTTTTCAGGGGCCATGTTCGCCTTCACAAGGTGCGCGATGACGCGGCCTCCTGTGGCTTGGGCGATGCCGAGGTCGCGGTAGAGGAAGAAGTCGCGCAGTCCGTCGCTGCGCCAGGGCGTGTCGCCGGGCTTGACGTGCGAGAAGGTGGTCTGCGGCGGCGTTGCCGGCGTCGACGTGCCGATGGGTTCCGAAAGATCCGACATGGCTCAAGCCTCCTGAATGCGGGTGGAGACCTGGCGTCATGCAAGACGCATTCCCGTAGCACGTCCTTGAACCCGCGCCGATGTCACGCCGGCAACGCGGATTGGCGGGGCCGATGCAAACGGCTTGACGCAGATCATGGGCGGCACGGCGCGCTGCGGCCAGCATCGCTCCTGTGAGCGCTGCCCCCCCAGGCCTGTGCGCGGCGGAAGCCGACGCACGCCTTCTCGCCCCCTTCACCACCTGGCCCGACGGCCCGGGCGGCGTGGCCCTGTCGCAGTTCCAGGTGGCCGGCATGCACTGCGGCGCCTGCGCCGGGATCATCGAGACGGCGCTGTTGAAGCTGCCCGGCGTCCAGGACGCCAGCGTCAATGCGGCGTCGGCGCGGCTGGCACTGCGCTGGCAGCCGTCGCGCCTGGCGCTTGCCGACGTGCTCGCCGCGCTGCAGGCAGCCGGCTACCGCGCGTCGCCCGACGTTGCGGCACCCGCCCGCGAACTGCGCCGCCAGGAGCGGCGGCAGGCCCTGTGGCGACTCTTCGTCGCCGGCTTCCTGATGATGCAGGTCATGATGCTCGCGACGCCGGCCTATGTGGCCGAGCCGGGCGAACTGTCCCCCGATCTCGACCGGCTGCTGCGCTGGGGCAGCTGGGTGCTGACCCTGCCGGTGCTGGCCTTTGCGGCCGGCCCGTTCTTCGGCGGCGCGTGGCGGCAGCTGCGTGCGGGGCGGCTGGGCATGGACGTGCCGGTCGCCGTGGGCATCGCCGTCACCTTCATCGCCAGCACGGGCGCGCTGTTCGACCCGGGCGGCCTGCTGGGCCACGAGGTCTATTTCGACTCCCTGACGATGTTCATCGCGCTGTTGCTGCTGGCGCGCTGGTTCGAGCTGGGCGCCCGCCACCGGGCGGCGGATGCGCTGGAGGCCGTGGCGGGTTCGCTGCCGGTGGCGGCCGAGCGATTGATGGACGACGGCGGCAGCGAACGTGTCGCACCCGAGGCGCTGCGCGTCGGTGACCGCATCCGTGTCGCCGCGGGCGCTGCGTTCGCGGCGGACGGCACCGTGCTCGCCGGCCAGGGGCTGGTCAATGAGGCGCTGCTGACCGGCGAATCGGCGCCGGTGAGCAAGGCCGTCGGTGATGCGGTCGTGGCCGGCAGCGTCAGCCTGGACGGCGCCTTCGTCGTCGCCGTGCAGCGCGTGGGCGCCGACACGACGGCCCAGGGCATCGTGCGGCTGATGCAGCAGGCGCAGAGCCAGCGGCCCGTCGTCAACGGCATCGTCGACCGCGTGGCGGCCGGCTTCACGGCCGTCGTGCTGCTGCTGGCGCTGGCGGCCGGCATCGGCTGGTGGTGGGTGGATCCATCGCGCGCCGTGGCTGTCGCGGTGGCGGTGCTGATCGTCACCTGCCCCTGCGCGTTGACGCTCGCGGCGCCCGCCGCCTGGTTGACGGCGAGCGGCGCGCTGGCCCGACGCGGGCTGCTGCTGGCCGATCTGTCGGCGCTGGAGCGCATGTGTGAGGTTGACACCGTCGTCTTCGACAAGACCGGCACCGTCAGCGAAGACCGCTTGCGGCTGCGCCGGCATTGGTCGCAGGGCGCCGATGCCGATGTGCTGCTGGCCGCCGCGCGCAGCCTGGCGGCGTTGTCGCACCATCCGCATGCGCAGGCGCTGGTGGATGACACCGGCGTGGGCAGCGGCAGCGGCAACTGGGCCGATGTGCGCGAGCTGGCCGGCCGCGGCGTGCAGGCGCGCGACGGAGCAGGCCGGCTGTGGCGCCTG
>SEEY01000516.1 GCA_004211235.1 Rubrivivax sp. | reverse complement strand
ACGCGAGCCTGCTCGAGAACCCGACGAGCGAAGAAGAGACCTGCCTCTACGCGTCGATCAAGGCCCAGCTGGCCAAGGACTCGACCTGGTACACCCGCAAGAGCGCCGAGATCATCGGCGTGACGGAAGAGACGACCACGGGCGTGCACCGCCTGAAGGAAATGTCGGCCAAGGGCACGCTGCTGTTCCGCGCCATCAACGTCAACGACTCCGTCACCAAGAGCAAGTTCGACAACCTCTACGGCTGCCGTGAGTCGCTGGTCGACGGCATCAAGCGCGCCACCGACGTGATGGTCGCCGGCAAGATCGCCGTCGTGGCCGGCTACGGCGACGTGGGCAAGGGCTCGGCCCAGGCGCTGCGGGCACTGTCGGCCCAGGTGTGGGTGACCGAGATCGACCCGATCTGCGCGCTGCAGGCAGCGATGGAAGGCTATCGCGTCGTGACGATGGAATACGCCCAGGACAAGGCCGACATCTTCGTGACGACAACGGGCAACAAGAACGTCATCCGCCACGAGCACATGCTGGCGATGAAGAACAACGCCATCGTCTGCAACATCGGCCACTTCGACAACGAGATCGAGGTCGCGGCGCTGGAGCAGTACACCTGGGAAGAGATCAAGCCGCAGGTCGACCACGTCATCTTCCCGGACGGCAAGCGGATCATCCTGCTGGCCAAGGGTCGCCTCGTGAACCTGGGTTGCGGCACGGGCCACCCGAGCTACGTCATGTCCAGCTCGTTCGCGAACCAGACGATCGCCCAGATCGAGCTGTACGCGCACAAGGACAACTACGAAGTCGGCCAGGTCTACGTGCTGCCCAAGCACCTGGACGAAAAGGTCGCACGCCTGCAGCTGACGACGCTGAATGCGCAGCTGACCGAGCTGACGGAAGAGCAGGCGGCGTATATCGGCGTCAGCAAGGCCGGCCCGTACAAGCCGGACGCCTACCGTTACTGATCGCTTGATGCGCGCTGACCAGCTCCTCGTCGCCCAGGGCCTTGCGCCGACGCGTTCCGTCGCGCAGCGCCTCATCAGCCACGGCGCCGCCGAATGGGCCTCGCCCACCGGCTGGGCCGCGTTGAAGAAGGCCGGCGAGGACCTGCCCGAGACGGCGCAGCTGCGCGTCACCGACGACGCGGAGCTGCGCTACGTGTCGCGTGGCGGGCTCAAGCTCGAAGGCGCGCTGCAGCGCACCGGCCTGGGCGTGGCCGGCGAGACCGTGCTGGACGTGGGCCAGAGCACCGGCGGTTTCACCGACTGCCTGCTCGCGCGCGACGCGCGGCTTGTCGTCGGCGTCGACGTGGGCCACGGCCAGCTGCATGCCCGGCTGCGGGCCGATGCCCGCGTCACGGCGCTGGAAGGCATGCATGTGCGCGAGCTGGGCGGCCTGCGCTCGCATGCGCCGACGGGCGGCTTCCCGCTGATCGTCGGCGACCTGAGCTTCATCTCCATGGTGGGCAGCCTGCCCGAGCTGCTGCCCTGGCTGGAGGTGCATGGCCATCTGCTGGTGCTGATCAAGCCGCAGTTCGAGCTGGGCCCCCAGGCGCTGGACAAGCGCGGCCTCGTCAAGGATGAGGCCGACTACCCCCGCCTGGAAGCCCGTGTGCGCCTGGCCTGCACGGCGCTCGGTCTCAAGGTGCTGGACTATTTCGACAGCCCCATCACCGGCGGTGATGGCAACCGCGAATTCTTCTTGTGGGCGTCACGATGACCGCTTCCGTTTCCTTCGAATTCTTCCCGCCCAACACGCCCGTCGGCGTCGAGAAGCTCAAGACCGTCGTGCAGGAGCTGGGCGCGCTCAAGCCCCAGTATTTCAGCGTCACCTACGGCGCCGGCGGCTCCACGCGCGACAAGACGCTCAATGCGGTGATGGACATCGCCGGCGCCGGCTTCAACGCCGCGCCTCATCTCAGCTGCGTCGGCTCCACGCGCGAGAACATCGCCGAGATCCTGGCCACCTACCGCGCGCAGGACATCCACCGCGTCGTCGCGCTGCGCGGCGACCTGCCCAGCGGCACGGCCACCGCCGGTGAATTCCGCTATGCGTCCGAACTGGTCAGCTTCATTCGCGAGACGCAGGGAAAGGACTGGCACATCGAGGTGGCGGCCTATCCGGAGGTGCATCCGCAGCAGCGCTACGCGGCGCGTGACCTTCAGCACTTCGCCGACAAGATGAAGGCGGGTGCCGACGGCGCCATCACGCAGTTCTTCTTCAACGCCGACGCCTACTTCCATTTCGTCGACGAGGCCCGCAAGCTCGGCGTCACGCAGCCCATCGTGCCGGGCATCATGCCCTTCCACAACTACGGTCGCATCGCCCAGTTCGCGCAGCGCGACGGCATCGAGATCCCGCGCTGGGTGCAGATGAAGATGGAAGGTTTCATGGACGATGCCGCCAGCATTCGCGCCTTCGGGCTGGATGTCGTGACGAAGCTCTGCGAGCGCCTCATTGCCGGCGGCGCACCGGGCGTGCATTTCTATACGCTCAACCAGAGCGCGCTGACGCTGGCGTTGTGCGAGCGCCTCGGTCTCGGCAGGCAAACCTGACCCAGCGCAAGGCCGCGCACCGCGCCGGGCGCGGCTTGCGCGGCAGTTTGTGTTGCCTCAAAGTGCGCCGCGCCGCCGCCGCGTGCAATGGCTCCATCGGGATCCGTCCCATCCACTGGAGTCATTGATGAAGTTCTCCCGCACCCTGCGCCTTGCCGTTCTGGCCACGGCCGCACTGGCACTGCAGCCTGCCCTCGCCGATGAAGGCCCGTTGCTGATCCGCGTCCGCGCGCTGCACCTGGATTCGGCGAACAAGGACAGCACGGGCCTGGGCCTGTCGATCAACAACAAGACCTTCCCCGAGCTCGACATCAGCTACTTCATCGCGCCCCAAATCGCGGCCGAGCTGGTCCTGACCTATCCGCAGAAGCAGACGATCTACTCCAAGGGCAGCGCCATCGGTTCACTCAAGCACCTGCCGCCGACACTGACGCTGCAGTACCACTTCAACCCGACGGGCACGCTGCGGCCCTACATCGGCGCCGGCGTGAACTACACCAACTTCTCGGCGGTGGAATTCACCCCCGCCGTGCAGGCGGCGCTCAAGCCCGGCATCAAGCACAACAGCTGGGGCGCGGCCTGGCAGATCGGCGCGGACGTCGAGGTCAGCAAGGGCACCTACCTGAACGTTGACCTGAAGAAGGTCAGCCTGGGCACGACGGTCTATTCCAACGGCGCGTCGGCCGGCAAGCTCAAGGTCGACCCGTTGCTGGCCAGCGTGGGCCTCGGCTGGCAGTTCTGAGGCAGCGGCCGCCCTGCGGCCTCCGCTCATGTAAATGAGCGCTTTACGTGAATCAGCGTAACGAGGTGTCAGCAGAATGCGCGGCCATGAGCCGCCCCTTTCTCGCGCTGATCGCGCTGTGCGTCAGTGCCGTCTGTGCGGCCCAGACTTCACCTGCCAACCCGCCCGCCAAGCCC
>SEEY01000515.1 GCA_004211235.1 Rubrivivax sp. | reverse complement strand
ATCTTCAAGGGCGAGATCACCGAGATCAAGGAGCTGATGAAGCGCTCCCGCGAGCAGGGCATGCAGACCTTCGACCAGGCGCTGTTCGACCTTTACGAGGCCGGCAAGGTGACCTACGAAGATGCGCTGCGCAATGCCGACTCGGTCAACGACCTGCGCCTGCAGATCAAGCTGAACAGCGAGCGCGCGCGCAGCGGCGACCTGTCCACCGGTACCGAACACCTGACGATTCTTTGATCCATCCCCCCATGAGCATTCGCAGCTACGACCCCGTCCCATCCCGCCGCGTGGCCTTTCTCGGCCTGGGCGTCATGGGGTATCCGATGGCCGGCCATCTGGCACGCGCCGGGCACCAGGTCACTGTCTACAACCGCACGGTGGCCAAGGCCGAGGCCTGGGTCGCGGAATACGGCGGCGTGTTCGCTGCGACGCCAGCTTCCGCCGTGAAGGACGCGGAGTTCGTTTTCTGCTGCGTCGGCAACGACGCCGACCTGCGCTCGGTCGTGCTGGGCGAGCAGGGCGCCTTCCACGGCATGGCGCCCGGCGCCGTGTTCGTCGACCACACGACGGCCTCGGCCGAAGTGGCGCGCGACCTGCACTCCATCGCCGCCGTCCAGGGCCTGCACTTCATCGACGCGCCGGTTTCCGGCGGCCAAGCCGGTGCGGTCAATGGCGCACTGACGGTCATGTGCGGCGGCGACGCGGCCCCTTTCGAGGCCGCCAGGCCGCTCGCACTCGCCTTCGCCAAGGCGGTCACGCTGCTCGGCGCCACCGGGTCGGGCCAGCTCGCCAAGATGGTCAATCAGATCTGCATCGCCGGCATCGTGCAGGGCCTGGCGGAGGCTGTGCGCTTCGGCCAGAACGCCGGCCTGGACATGGCCCAGGTGCTGGACGTCATCGGCAAGGGCGCGGCCCAGAGCTGGCAGATGGACAACCGTGGCAAGACCATGGTCGAGGACAAGTTCGACTTCGGCTTCGCGGTCGACTGGATGCGCAAGGATCTCGGCCTCGTGCTTGATGAGGCGCGCCGCAACGGCTCGCGCCTGCCGCTGACGGCGCTGGTGGATCAGTTCTATGCCGACGTGCAGGCGCTGGGCGGCAACCGCTGGGACACGTCCAGCCTCATCAAGAGGCTCTGACCGCCCGCCGCGCCCGGGCTCAGGACTTCTTGGGCAAGGTTTGCGCGAGTTCTTCCTCGCTGATGATCTCGAACGCCCGCACCACCTTCTTGACGCCGCCGACCTGGCGGGCAATCTCCGTCGCGCGGTTGGCCTCGCGCTCCGTCACGCGACCCATCAGGTAGACCTGGCCGCGCTCGACGACGACGTAGAAGGCGTTGCTGTGCAGGTCGCGCGCGTCGATCAGCTGCGCCTTGATCTTGCCCTGGATGACGACGTCGTTGGAGCGGCCGCTCAGCGAGCTGTGCATCGTCACCGCGACCTCGTTCAGCACCTTGCTGACGTTCTCGACGCCGCCGGCGATGCGCTCCACCTCGGCCTGGTCCGCCTCGTTGCGCGCCTCGCCGGTGATCAGCACGACCCGGTTGTAGCTGTTGACGTTGATGTGGACGCGGTCGCCGAGCTGCTCGCGGATGCGCGCGCCAGCCTTGAGCTCGATGGTCTCGTCCTCGATCTGCGTGCCGGAGGTGCGGCGGTCAGTGGCGACGGACACGCCGCCCACCATCGCACCGCCGATCAGCAGCGGCGCGCAGCCGGTGGCCAGGGTGCTGGCAAGGACGGCGGCGGCCAGGGTCAGGGAGATCTTCTTCATCGTCGGAATTCCAATCGGGGTTACGGGCCTGACGACAGGCCCTATTCGTCGCTGCCGAGCAATTGCAGGTCGATGGCATCGGCCAGCGCATGCAGCAGCACACGCTGGGCCTCCACAACGCGCGGCTCGCGGCCGTGGCTGACGCGGATCTGGATGTCGGTGTCGAGCAGCACGCCGCGCCATTCGTCTGCGGAGCCGGGCGGCTGGGCGGTGAGCGCGATGATGCTCATCTCGTGTGCATGCGCCACGGCCAGCACCGGCTGCCAGGCGTCGCGCTGTTCGCGCAGCGGCTCGATCATGATGAGCACGTCGCCCGGGTGGCCGTGGGCCTGCAGCAGCCGTGTCAGGTCCAGGCCGGCGGAATCACGCGCCTGCGCGGCCAGGCTCCAGGCCGCCAGACCGGGGCGGTCCTGCTCGAAGCGGCCCGCCAGGCGGGCGGCGAGATAGTCGGCATCCATGCCGGCCAGGCCGTGGGCGGCACACAGGATGCGGTTGCCGCCGGTGATGGCGTCCACCACCATCTGCGCGGCCATCGCCAGGGGGCGGGCCAGTTGCTCGGCGGCCTGGTAGAGCAGGTCGGCGCTCTCGAAGAATTGCTGCTGGATGCGTTGCTCGATCATGAGCCCGGGATCATAGTCAGCCCGCGTCGAAGGCTCCCTGGAGCCAGGTCAGCTGATCGCCATCGATGGCGACCACGTCGAACCGGCAGGGCGGCGGGCTGGCATGGCGCTGCAGATAGTGCTGGGCCGCGTAGATGAGGCGCTGCTGCTTTCGCAGGGTGACGCTGGCTGCCGCGCCGCCGTGTGAGTCGTCTGCGCGCGCCCGCACTTCCACGAACACCAGGGTGCCGTCGCGGTCGAGCATGATCAGGTCGACTTCGCCCGCACGGCGGCTGGGGCCGGCGGCGACTCGATAATTCCGCTCCAGCAGGCGCAGGCCGGCGCGCTGCAGGTGGGCCAGCGCCGCGTCCTCGGCGGCGTCGCCCGATGCCTTGGTTGCCGGTCTTGAACGAGAGCCCCAGTTGAACATTGCCGTTTCCGATCAGTCCCTGCTGCGCCAGGCGGCACAGGCCGCGGCCGGCGGCCAGCAGTATCCGGCCGCCACGCTCTATCTCGTCGCAACGCCCATCGGCAATCTCGCCGACCTGTCGCTGCGCGCCATCCACGCGCTCGGCCTCGTCGACGCGCTGGCCTGCGAGGACACGCGCCAGGGCGCGCAGCTGCTGCGCCATCTGGGCCTGCACAAGCCGCTGATTGCGCTGCACCAGCACAACGAACGCGAGGCGAGTGCAACCGTCATCGCCCGGCTCGCGGCGGGCGAGCGGGTGGCCTATGCGTCGGATGCCGGCACGCCGGCCATCTCCGACCCCGGTGCCGTGCTCGTGCAGGCCGTGGTGGGCGCAGGCTACCGCGTGCTGCCGCTCCCGGGGCCGAGCAGTGCGGTGACGGCGCTGTCGGTCGCCGGCGATTCGGCGGCGCGCGGCTTTGCCTTTGCAGGCTTCCTGCCGACCAAGGCCGGCGAGCGGCGCACTGCGCTGCAGGCGGTGCTGGCCGTCGAAGGGCAGAGCCAGGTTGTCTTCGAGGCGCCGCACCGCATCACCGAGGTCATCGCGCTGCTGGCCGAACTGGCGCCGGCGCGCCGCGTGACGGTCTGCCGGGAGCTGACCAAGCAGTTCGAAAGCGTCCACACCGCTGAAG
>SEEY01000514.1 GCA_004211235.1 Rubrivivax sp. | reverse complement strand
GTGGAGAACGTCGAACGCATCATGAGCGAGGAGGGCCTCTCGCCCTACAAGGCCACGAAGAAGGCGATGGGCCAGATCTCGGGCGCCATCATCGGCGTGACCGTGGTGCTGATCTCGGTGTTCGTGCCGCTGGCCTTCTTCACCGGTTCCATCGGCAACATCTATCGCCAGTTCGCGGCGGTGATGGTCAGCTCCATCGCGTTCTCGGCCTTCATGGCGCTGTCGTTCACGCCGGCGTTGTGCGCCACGCTGCTCAAGCCCGTGGAGGCCGGCCACCACCTGGAGAAGCGCGGCTTCTTCGGCTGGTTCAACCGCAGCTTCAACCGCACCGCCAAGCGCTATGAAAGCTCGGTCGCGAAGCTGATCCGGCGCGGCGGGCGCGCCTTTGTCGTCTATGGCGTCGTCATCGCCGTGGCGGTGCTGATGTTCCAGAAGCTGCCCACGTCCTTCGTCCCGAACGAGGACCAGGGCAACATCCTCGTCAACGTGCAACTGCCGCCGGGCGCCACGCAGGCGCGCACGCTGGAGGTGATGAAGCAGGTCGAGGACTACATGCTCAAGCAGCCCGAGGTGGAGAGCATGGTCGCCATCGTCGGCTTCAGCTTCGCCGGCTCCGGGCAGAACGCGGGCCTCGCCTTCGTCACGCTCAAGCCCTGGGACGAGCGCCACGGTGCCGAGCATTCGGCGCAGGGTCTGGTGGCGCGCGCCTTCCCGGCGCTGGGCAAGATCCGCGACGCCATCATCTTCCCGACCAGCCCGCCGCCCATCCGCGACCTGGGCCGCGCCAACGGATTCGCGCTGCGCCTGCAGGACCGCAGCGGCCACACGCGCGCCGAGCTGCTGGGCGCGCGCAACCAGCTGCTTGCCGCCGCCGCCAAGAGCCCGCTGCTGAACGCGGTGCGCCCCGACGGCCTGGAAGACGCCGCCCAGCTGGAGCTGAGCATCGACCGCGAACGCGCCATGGCGCTGGGGCTGAACATCAGCGCCGTCAACGCGGTGCTGGGCACATCGCTGGGCTCCAGCTACGTGAACGACTTCCCCAACACCGGCCGGCTGCAGCGCGTCATCGTGCAGGCCGACGCGCCGGCACGCATGCAGCCCGAGGACCTGCTCAAGCTCAACGTGCTCAACAGCGCCGGCCAGCCGGTGCCGCTGAGCGCGTTCGCCAGCAGCAAGTGGATCACCGGCGCGATGCAGACCGTGCGCTACAACGGCTACGCGACGATGCGGATCGCCGGTGAGCCGGCGAAGGGCGTGTCCACCGGCGCGGCCATGGCGGAGATGGAAAGGCTGGCCGCCGAGTTGCCCGAAGGCTTCGGCTACGAATGGACCGGCCAGTCGCGCGAGGAGAAGCTCTCCGGCTCCACGGCCTTCATCCTGTTCGGCTTCTCGCTGCTGGCCGTGTTCCTGTGCCTGGCGGCGCTGTACGAGAGCTGGAGCATCCCGCTGTCGGTGTTGATGGTGGTGCCGCTGGGCATCCTCGGCGTGGTGCTGGGGGCCAACTTCCGCGGGCTGGAGAACGACGTCTACTTCAAGGTCGGCATGATCACGATCATCGGCCTGTCGGCGAAGAACGCCGTGCTGATCATCGAGTTCGCGAAAGACCTGCACGCGCAGGGCCGCGACCTGTACGAGGCGGTGGTGGAGGCCGCGCACCTGCGCTTCCGGCCCATCCTGATGACCTCGCTGGCCTTCATCCTCGGCGTGCTGCCGCTGGTGCTCGCCAGCGGCGCCGGTTCCGCCAGCCAGCGCGCCATCGGCACCGGCGTGATGGGCGGCATGATCACCGCGGTGGCCCTCGCCGTGTTCCTCGTGCCGGTCTTCTTCGTCGTCGTGCGCAAGCGTTTCCCCGGCAGCGAGCGGCAACATCGTCACGACGCCCACCTGCCCATCGAGGACGAGGCATGAACGCTCCGGTGAAGTCCCTCAGCCTGATCACGCTGGCCGCCCTGTTGGCCGCCTTGTTGGCCGCCTGCGCCGGCCCCGAGCCGAAGCGCCCCGTCGCCTCCGAAGCCGCCGCTGCCGCGGTGCCGGCCGCCTTCCCGCAAGCGGGCGGGCCGAGCGCCACCGCCGCGGTCGACCTGCCCTGGGCCCAGGCCTTCAAGGGCGAGCGGCTGCAAAGGCTCATCCCGCTGGCGCTGGCCAACAACCGCGACCTGCGCATCGCCGCGCTGAACATCGAGACCGCCCGCGCCACCGCCGCGGCACGCGACGCCGACCTGTGGCCGACGGTCAACGCCGGCATCAGCGGCTCGCGCACGCCCACGGCGGCCGGCGGCATCAACAGCGTCTACCAGGCGGGCCTGCAGGTCTCGGCCTACGAGCTGGACGTGTTCGGCCGCCTGCGTGGCGTCAGCGCCGCGGCGGCCGCGCAGGTGCTGGCCGCCCAGTCGGCGCAGCAGGCCGTGCGCACGGCACTCGTCGCCAGCGTGGCCAATGCGGAGATCGCGCTGCAGGCCGACGAGGCGCTGCTGAAGATCACGCGCGACACGCTGGCCTCGCGGGACCAGTCGCTGTCACTGGTCCGACAGCGCTTCGAGGGCGGCGTCTCCAGCCAGCTGGACCTGACGACGGCGGAGTCGTCGCTGCAGGCCGCGCGCGCCGTCTACGCGCAGGCGCAGCGCCAGCGCCAGCTCGACCAGAACGCCCTCGCGCTGCTGATCGGCGGCCCGCTGCCGGCCGACCTGCCGGCGCCCACCGGCGACCTGGTTGACTTCGAGCCGCTCGCCGAGCTGCCCGCGGGCGTGCCCAGCGACGTGCTGACGCGCCGGCCCGACATCCGCCAGGCCGAGTTCCAGCTCGGCGCAACGGACGCCAACATCGACGCCGCCCGCGCCGCCTTCTGGCCGCGCATCACGCTGACCGGCAGCGTCGGCACGGCCAGCGGCCACCTGTCGGACCTGTTCAAGAACTCGGCGTGGAGCTTTGCGCCGTCGCTGGTGCAGCCGCTGTTCGACGCCGGCCGCAACCGCGCCAACCTGGCCGGTGCGCGCGCCTCGCGCGACATTGCCCTGGCGCAGTACGAGAAGGCGATCCAGACCGCCTTCCGCGAAGTGGCCGACGGCCTCGCCGGCCGCGCGACGCTGGCCGAGCAGCGGGCTGCGCTGGCGGCGCAGGTGGACGCCGAGTCCCGCCGCCTGAACGCCGCCGAGCAGCGCTACGGCGCCGGGGTTTCCAGCGCGCTGGACCGGCTCGATGCGCAGCGCTCGCTGTTCGCCGCGCAGCAGACGCTCGTGCAGGTGCAAAGCCAGCGCGCGCAGAACCTCGTCACGCTCTACCGGGCGCTCGGCGGCGGCGGCTGACGATGCGACGCGGCCTGCTGCTGGGGCTCGTGTTCATCACTTCGCTGCTGCACATGGCGCAGGCGCAGGAGACGCTGCGGGACCGGCTCAAGGCCCGCATCGAACAGCGCCGCGCCGACAAGGCCGCGTCGCATCGTCAGCCGCCGCCGCCGAGCGCCCGGTAGAGC
>SEEY01000513.1 GCA_004211235.1 Rubrivivax sp. | reverse complement strand
CGCGCTGCTGCTGTCCATCCTGGCGCTCGACCTCGCCTTCCCCCTCCCCGAACCCACCGCCACCTCGCCCACGCTGACCGTGCTGGCCGCGGACGGCACGCCGCTGCGCAGCTGGGCCAGCGACGACGGCGCGCAGCGGCAGCCGACGACGCCCGAGGCCGTGTCGCCGCGCTACCTGGAGGCGCTGCTGCACTACGAGGACCGCTGGTTCCGCTGGCACCCGGGCGTCAACCCCGCGGCGCTGGCGCGGGCGGCCTGGCAGTGGGCGCGGCACGGGCGCATCGTGTCGGGTGGGTCGACGCTGACGATGCAGGTCGCCCGCCTTGTCGACGACCGTGCCGCCGGCCGCAGCATCCCCGCCAAGCTGCGCCAGATTGCCCGCGCGCTGCAGCTGGAGCTGCACCTGAGCAAGCAGGAGATCCTGGCTCTGTACCTGAACCTCGCGCCCATGGGCGGGCCGCTGGAAGGCGTGGAGACGGCCAGCCGCGCCTACCTCGGCAAGCCCGCGGCCGACCTGTCGCATGCCGAAGCGGCGCTGCTCGTCGCGCTGCCGCAGTCGCCGACGCGGCTGCGCCCGGACCGCGCCGTCGCCGCCGCCCAGGCCGCGCGCGACAAGGTGCTGACGCGCATGCAGACGCTCGGCGTGTGGACGGCCGCGGACGTGGCCGACGCCAAGCTGGAGCGCGTCTTCGCGCCGCCGCTGCGCGCCCGCTGGCTGGCGCCACTGGCCGCCGAGCGGCTGCGCCAGCAGGCCCGCCGCGAAGGCCGCTCCGAAGCCGTCATCCAGACGACGCTCGACGCCGGCCTGCAGGCCCGGCTGGAGCAGCTGCTGGCCGACCGCCTGAACACGCTGCCCGAGGCCGTCTCCATGGCCGCCCTCGTCGTCGACAACCGGACCCTCGAAGTACGCGGTTATGCCGGCTCGGCGGACTTCAACGACAGCAAGCGCGGCGCGCATGTGGACATGGTGCGCGCGCTGCGCTCGCCCGGCTCCACGCTCAAGCCCTTCCTCTACGCGATGGCACTGGACGACGGGCTCATCCATTCCGAAAGCCTGCTCATCGATGCGCCGCAGAACTTCGGCGGCTATGCGCCGGGCAACTTCCAGGCGGACTTCTCCGGCCCGGTCAGCGTCAGCGAGGCGCTGCAGCGTTCGCTGAACGTGCCCGCCGTCGACCTGCTGGAACGCCTGGGCCCCGAGCGCTTCGCCGGCCGGCTGCGCCATGCCGGCCTGCGGCTGCGCATGCCGGCCAACGCAGCGCCCAACCTGAGCCTCATCCTCGGCGGCGGCAGCACGTCGCTGGAAGAACTCGTCGGCGCCTACACGGCGCTGGCCCGCGGCGGCCTGGCGGCTCGGCCACGGCTGAGGCCGGCGGAGCCGCTCAAGGAAACGCGGCTGATGAGCGAGGGGGCCGCCTTCATCGTCCGCGAGATCCTGGAGAACGGCGGCCGGCCCGGCAGCCCGTTTCGCGAGGGCAATCAGCGCGTGGCGTGGAAGACCGGCACGAGTTTTGGCTTCCGCGACGCCTGGGCGCTCGGCGTGACGGACCGCTACACCTTCGGCATCTGGGTGGGCCGGCCGGACGGCACGCCCAACCCCGGCCACTTCGGCGCCAACACGTCCGCGCCGCTGCTGCGCGACATCGCCGCCGCGTTGGGGCCCGGCGAAGACAGGCAACAACTGGCCCCGCGCCGCCAGCCGGCCAGCGTGCGCGCCGAGTCCATCTGCTGGCCGCTGGGCACGGCGGAATCAACCACGCCGCCCGAGCACTGCCTGCAGCGGCGCACCGCCTGGACGCTCGACGGCGCCGTGCCGCCGACGCTGCCGGACCGGCTGCGCGCCGACGGCTATGTCGAGGCCGCGTGGACGCTGGGCGAGCAGCGCGTGCGCCCCGACTGCGCGGCCGACGCCCGCCACGTGGATGCCGTGATGGCTGTGCGTTGGCCGACGCTGCTCGGCCCCTTCCTGGACGCCGCTTGGGTCGACCCCGTGCAGCGCCTGCCCTGGGCGAGCGGCTGCGCACCCCGTGCGGCCGCGGCGCAGGCGCTGCGCATCGCCGGGCTGGAACCCGGCAGCGTGCTGCGCCCCGCGCCAGGGCGGCGGGACGTGACCTTGCGACTCCAGGCCATCGGCGCGCAGCAGGGCGTCAACTGGCTGCTGGACGGCCAGTTCGCCGGCAGCAGCGAGGCCGCAGGCGCCGTGCAGGTGCTCACGTTGCGCCAGCCCGGCCGCCACGCGCTGACGGCGCTGGACGGCCGCGGCCGCTGGGCGCGCGTCGGCTTCGAGCTGCAGGACGATGCGGCGGCGCGACAGGGCGAGCAAAACTCCCGCTGACGGCGCCATGACGCGGCGTGGCGCCGCCGACCTTCGTTAATCTGCCATGCTTGACCTTCATGATGTGGGGCTGCACATGAGCGGCCTGTCGAACGATGAATGAGCAGTTGATCTGGATCCTGGCCATCGCCGCCGCGGTGGTCGTCGTGTGGCTGTTGTGGCTGGGCCGCCGGCGCCAGCAGCGTGCCCGCGACGCCGTGGCCGGCCGCGAAGCGGAGCGCAGCGCGCTGGAGCAGGCCGCCCACGTGGCCCGTGCCGAGCGCCTGGCCGCCGAGCGCGAGCATGGCGCCGCGCCTGCCGCTCAGGAAGACGTGCAGGCCGGCGCCGTGGAAGCCGACCGCCTTGCCAGCGAGGGCCTGCGCCAGGCCGACGCCGAGCGCGATGGCGCCGACATCACGCGCCGCATCTCCGAGGGCGAGGCCGAGCGCCAGGCCCGTGATCAGGCCCAACGTGACGCTGCCCGCGCCGCCGAGCTGGCCGAGAAGGCGGAGCGCGAGGCCCGTGAGCAGGCCGCCCGCGAGGAAGCCGAGGCGCAGGCCCGTGCCCAGGCAGAAGCGCAGGCGGCAGCCCAGGCCGAGGCGCGCCGCGCCGAGGAAGCCGAAGCCGCCCGCGTCGCCGCCGTTGCCCGTGCCCGCGAGGAAGCCGAGGCCGCTGCGCGCGCCCAGGCCGAGGCGGAGGCCGCCGAGGCCGCCCGCGTGGCCGCGCAGCAAGCCGAGGCAGCCGAACGGGCCGAACGGGCCGAACGACAGGCCGCCGAAGCACGGCGTCTTGCCGAGCAGGCCGAGGAAGCGGCCCGCATCGAACGCGAAGCCGTCGAAGCCAGGCGCCTGGCCGCCGAAGCGCGCGCCGAGGAGGAGGCCCGCCTCGCCCGCGAGCAGGCCGAACGCGAGGCCGCCGAGGCGCGACGCCTGGCCGAGGAAGCCGAGGCCCGGCGCCGCAGCGAGGAAGCCGCCGCGGCCACGGCCGCCGCCCCCACTCGGGAACTGCGCGCCGACGAGACCCTCGTCCTGGTGGCCGACGACTCGAAGATCGTGCGAGTCAAGCTCAGCCGCCTGCTGGCTGCGCAGACCTACCGCGTCGCCCTGGCCGAAAGCGGCGAGCAGGCGGCTGAGCTTGACTCGCACGATCTTCGAG
>SEEY01000512.1 GCA_004211235.1 Rubrivivax sp. | reverse complement strand
CCTCGGGCCCGAAGGAATATCACAAGTACGTGCAGGCGGCCGTCAGGCGCATGCGCTGCACCGCCGGCGGCGCGGATGAAGTGCAGGTGTCGCTGCCGGTGATCTTTTCCTGAGCTGGCGCTGCCAGCCTAGCGCGGCTCCTGAGCCTTGGACTTGCGCGACAGGATGCCGAAGCCCGGGAACGCGCGCTTCCAGAACCACAGCTCCATCGCGGCGCCCACGATGAGCAGTGCGTTTGCACCGCGCTGCAGTCCGAACCCGTAGAACAGCAACGCGGCGATGAGGATGGCCGCAGTGGCGAGGTGATGCTTCATGGAGCCTCCGGATGCAAGCTGCGCAGATGCTATCGCCCGGCGGCCGGCGCTGCGCGGCCCTTCTTCGCCTGCCTGAGTTCGAGTTCCGCCCACACCGGCGCGTGGTCGCTCGGGTTCTCTTTGCCTCGCTCGCCACGGTCCACGCCCGCCGCCACGACCTGCAGCCGCGAGCCCACGAGGATGTGATCGATACGCAGCCCCGCATCGCGCTCCCAGCGCTTGCGGCGGTAGTCCCAGAAGGTGAAGGGCGGGTTGCCCCGGTGTGTCGCCTTGATCGCATCCGTCCAGCCCTGGGCCATCACCTCGGCGAAGGCGTCGCGGGCCTCGGGCTGCAGCAGCGCGTTGTCGCGCCAGGTGTCGGGCTTGTAGATGTCGGCATCGGTCGGCACGACGTTCCAGTCGCCCATCAGCACGACGGGCTCGCCTGAAGCCCACAGCGCCGCCGCGCGCTGGCGCAGCCGCTCGAACCAGCGCAGCTTGTAGTCGAACTTCGGCCCGGGCTGCGGGTTGCCGTTGGGCAGGTAGAGGCCGGCGAAGAGCACGCCGCCGATGGCCGCTTCGACGTAGCGGGCCTGCTTGTCGGTGCGGTCGCCCGGCAGTTCGGTGGCCACCGGCACGATCTGCGTGCGGGCCAGCAGCGCCACGCCGTTCCAGGTCTTCTGGCCGACGACCAGCGCCTCATAGCCCGCGGCCTTCAGGGCGTCGGCCGGGAAGCTCTCGGCCGTCGCCTTCAGTTCCTGCAGCGCGACGACGTCGGGCGCCGTCCGTTGCAGCCAGTCGAGCAGCAGGTCGAGGCGCCGGACGACGTTGTTGACGTTCCAGGTCGCGACCCGCACGGTGTCACGGCTTCGCGCCCTTGAGGTGCGCTTCCACCGCAGCAGCATTGCTGCCCACCGCCTGCACCGCGGCCTTGAGCTGCTCCGGCGTCACGCCGAACTTCCTGGCCCAGTCGCGTACCTCGTAGTCTTCGCCCAGGCTGATGCGGCTGCGATCCTGGCCGCCGGATTGGCTCTTGTCGTCAGACATGAAAGCTCCTTCGTGGTCGAGAAGCCGCCATGCTGGCATCGGGCCGGGCCTTGTGCGGACGGACGACGGCCTGCCGTCTTGCCGGCGTTGGCCTACGCGGCGGCCGTGCGGCTCACCTCAATCGGGCGTCCACGCAGTTGGCGCGAAGAAGGCTTGCGCTTCGCCGGCATCGGCTGCCGCCAGGAAGCGCAGCGAGTCCGCGCGGATGTCCAGCGTGGCCAGATCGGCGCGGGCGAAGAAACGGGCGTCGCTGGTTTCGGCGCCGTCGGCGGTCGGCACGCTGCCGCTGTCCACCGACGCGGCAAAGATCGTGGCGACCCAGGCGATGCGGTCGCCATTGCGGTAGGTCGTCTCGCAGCCCGGGCCGCCGATGACGCCGACCAGGCGTTCCAGCCGGACCCGCACGCCGGCCTCTTCCCAGACCTCCCGCACCGCCGCATCGGCGGGCAGCTCGTCCGGCTCCATGATGCCGCCGGGCAGCGTCCATTGGCCGGCTTCGCGGTCGTGCACGAGGAGGATGCTGCCGTCGGGTGCGCTGGCAATGACGACGATGGTGGGCACCAGCAGCAGGTCGTGGCCGATCTTGCGGCGCAGCTCGGTGATGAAGGGCGGTGTGGGCATGGGACGCTGGAAGGGCCGGGTGATGGGTGCGATGTTGCCAGCGGTCCGGCGGCCCGCCTCAGGCCTGGGCCAGCTCGATGGCCGCCGTCAGCACCATGGCGGCGGCGCGTTCGTCCCGGCCGTGGGTGATGGGGCGTTGCAGGTAGAAGTCGACGTGGGCGCCGGCCGGTGTGCCGGCGCAGACGTCGGCGAAGCGGCCGCCGTCGCCCACGCGGCGCTGGACCGCCTGCCAGGCACGGGTGATGGATGGGTCCACCTCGGCGGCCGGGAGCCAGCCGTGCCGGCGTGCGACAGCCAGCGCTGCCAGGCTCATCGCCGTGACGGTCAGTTCAAGCGGCGCCTCGGCGGTATCCAGCACCTGGCGCCAGGCACCGTCCGCGCCTTGCAGCGGCAAGAGTGCCCTGAGGTGGCGTTGCAGTGCCGCCAGCAACCCGGCCGGCCGGTCGTGCGACAAGGGGCCGGCGAGCGCCTGCGCCAGCGCCAGCGAGGCGAAGCCGTTGCCGCGACCCCAGGCGATGGGCGACCCCTGCGCGTGGTCGAACAGGCCGTCGGGCCGCTGCAGGCGCCGCGTGAGGTCGCTCAAGGCGAAGCCCAAGGCCTGGGCCGCGCGGGCTTGCTCGGCGGCGGGCAGCAGCGGGGCCGTCCGGTCCAGCAGCAGCACCGGCATGAACATGTCGTCCGTCCACGGCCGCAGGCCACCCAGGCGCGGGCCGGCGGGCGTGTCGAACAGCGTCGACCGCAGCGCCTGCACGGCGAGCGCGCCGGCGTAGGCATCGTCATCCGCGTTGGCGGCCTCGGCCAGCGCGGCATAGCCGGCCAGGCGCGGCCAATCCCCGGGCGGCCGGTGGCCGGCGCCGCCGACCGTCTCGCGCAAGGCGCCGCTGGCCGCACGCGCCGCGGCCAGCGGCGCGGCCGCACCGGTTCGCCGCTGGCCCGAGGCGATCAGCGCGGCCACGTAGCCTGGTGCGGTCGCGGCCGTGTACTGCGACGCGACCGTCAGCGCGGTGCGCGCAGGCGCAACGCTGCCGGGTGCCGAGGCCGGGCTTCGCGTGGTCGAGAGGAGCGTCACGACGGCTGAGCAGACCTGGCGCCGCTTCATGCCGCAGGCCCGGCCGCGGCGCGTACGAAGCCGGTCCGTTGTCCGGCGGCGGTTTCGCCAGGCATGCCTCAGTGCGCTTGCATCAACAGGCTCGCGGCCAGGCCCACGCCGGCGCACAGGCCGAGCACCGGCATCACGCCGAGCTTGAAGCGGAACAGTGCGACGCCGGCGGCCACGGCGATGAGCGCGGACACCCAGTCGAAACGCCCCGCCCAGCCCTGCGGCCACAGCACATGCCAGGCGAAGAACAGCGCGAGGTTCAGGATGACGCCGACGACGGCGGCCGTGATGGCCATCAGCGGCGCGGTGAACTTGAGCTTGCCGTGCGTCGACTCGATGACCGGCCCGCCGGCCAGGATGAAGACGAAGGACGGCAGGAAGGTGAAGAAGGTGACGATGCTCGCGGCGGCCGCG
>SEEY01000024.1 GCA_004211235.1 Rubrivivax sp. | reverse complement strand
AAGCGCATCCGTGGCCGCGTCAAGCGCCAGATGGAGAAGAGCCAGCGCGAGTACTACCTGAACGAGCAGGTCAAGGCCATCCAGAAGGAACTTGGTGACGGCGAAGAAGGCGCCGACATGGAGGAGCTCGAAAAGAAGATCCTCGCCGCCAAGATGCCCAAGGAGGCGCGCAAGAAGGCCGACGCCGAGCTGAAGAAGCTCAAGCTGATGTCGCCCATGTCCGCCGAAGCGACGGTGGTGCGCAACTACATCGACACCTTGGTCAACCTGCCCTGGAGCAAGAAGACCAAGATCAAGCACGACCTCAAGAATGCCGAGGACGTGATGAACGAAGACCACTACGGCCTCGAGAAGGTCAAGGACCGCATCCTTGAATATCTTGCGGTGCAGCAGCGCGTCGAGAAGGTCAAGGCGCCCATCCTGTGCCTGGTCGGCCCTCCGGGCGTCGGCAAGACCTCGCTCGGCCAGAGCGTGGCGCGCGCCACCGGCCGCAAGTTCGTCCGCATGGCGCTGGGCGGTGTGCGTGATGAAGCCGAGATCCGCGGCCACCGCCGCACCTACATCGGCTCGATGCCGGGCAAGGTGCTGCAGTCGCTGACCAAGGTCGGCACACGCAACCCGCTGTTCCTGCTTGACGAGATCGACAAGCTCGGCATGGACTTCCGCGGTGACCCGTCATCGGCGCTGCTGGAGGTGCTCGACCCCGAGCAGAACCACACCTTCGGTGACCACTACATCGAGGTCGACTTCGACCTGTCCGACGTGATGTTCGTGGCGACGTCCAACTCGATGAACATCCCCCCGGCCCTGCTGGACCGGATGGAAGTGATTCGCCTGTCGGGCTACACCGAAGACGAAAAGGTCAACATCGCGCAGACCTACCTCGTGCCGAAGCAACGCAAGAACAACGGCGTGCTGGACGAGGAGCTGGAAGTCACGGAGTCCGCCATCCGCGGCGTGATCCGCTACTACACGCGGGAAGCCGGCGTGCGTTCGCTCGAGCGCGAGATGTCGAAGATCTGCCGGAAGGTGGTGAAGGGCATCCAGCTCAAGACCTACACGGGCAAGGTCGTCGTCACCGACGAGAACCTCAACGACTTCCTCGGCGTGCGCAAGTACGACTTCGGTCGTGCCGAGAAGAAGAACCAGGTCGGCCAGGTCGTCGGCCTTGCGTGGACGGAAGTGGGCGGCGATCTGCTGACCATCGAAGCCACCGCGATGCCGGGCAAGGGCAACATCATCCGCACCGGCTCGCTGGGCGACGTGATGAAGGAGTCCGTCGAGGCCGCTCGTACGGTGGTTCGCTCACGTGCTCGCCGTCTGGGCATCAAGGACGAGGTCTTCGAGAAGCGTGACGTGCACGTCCACGTGCCCGATGGTGCGACGCCGAAGGACGGCCCGAGTGCCGGTGCTGCGATGACGACGGCCTTCGTGTCTGCGCTGACCGGCATCCCGGTGCGCGCAGACGTCGCGATGACCGGCGAGATCACGCTGCGCGGTGAAGTCACCGCCATCGGTGGCCTGAAGGAAAAGCTGCTCGCGGCCCACCGCGGTGGCATCAAGACCGTGATGATTCCGGAAGAGAACGTCAAGGACCTGCAGGACATTCCGGAGAACGTGAAGAACCAGCTCGAAATCGTGCCTGTGCGCTGGATCGAGCACGTCCTCGAGGTCGCGCTTGAAACCATGCCGGCACCGCTGCCGGATGAGGAAGTGCCCGTTGCCGCGGCGAAGCCTGAAGAAGGCGCAGCCAAGGGCGCTGCAGTGCCTCACTGAGAGGGCGTCGCTGGCTTGTCATCCGGTCAAAAACTGGATTACAATGCCAGCTTCGCTAGATAGGCAGCTGCATCGCTGAATGTCTGGCGGAACAAAGCGGGATTAGCTCAGTTGGTAGAGCGATACCTTGCCAAGGTATAGGTCGAGAGTTCGAGCCTCTTATCCCGCTCCATGTATTTCGAAGGGAAGCCCCGGCTTCCCTTTTTCGTCAAGGCCGCACCAACGACCTTGACCGGCGAGATCACTGGTTAGCAGCGGCGCGATAGCAAAGCGGTTATGCCCCGGATTGCAAATCCGGTTAGTCCGGTTCGACTCCGGATCGCGCCTCCACAAAGCACTCAAGCGGGTGTAGCTCAGTTGGTAGAGCGCGACCTTGCCAAGGTCGAGGTCACGAGTTCGAGCCTCGTTACCCGCTCCAGTAAAAATCGGTCGCACCGATGTTTGGCCTCGGTATCACAGTCGAGGCGAAATGAAACGCGCGGGTGTAGCTCAGTTGGTAGAGCGCAACCTTGCCAAGGTTGAGGTCACGAGTTCGAGCCTCGTTACCCGCTCCAATTCACGGGAGATTCGAGCAATCGAGTCTCCCGTTTTCTTTTGTGCGTCTTCTATGCGGCCCGGATAATCAGTCCGCCGCGCGGGTGGCGAAATCGGTAAACGCAGCAGACTTAAAATCTGCCGCCCTCACAGGCGTACGGGTTCAAGTCCCGTCCCGCGCACCAGTCTCTTTCAAACGGTCAGTGTTTGCTGGCCGTTTCTGCTTTCTGGCTGCCAGGCCTGCACGTGCGGCGTGGTCCAGCCGAGCGCGCTGCGGATCCATTCGCGCAGCGCAACTGCATCGCCGCTGGTCTCGATCTCCAGTCCACGGGTCTCGCAAGTACGGGGCATCCACATGCTCGCCGCGCGCCGCGCGACGGCCGTTTCAATGCGCAGCAGCGTGACCTCTGAACCGAGTGCAGCCCGCCACAGCGGCTCGATCAAGGGATAGTGCGTGCAGCCCAGCAGTGCCGTGTCGATGCCCGCTGCGCGCAGCGGTTCGCTGTAGCGGTCGACGAGGTCGCGCAACGCGGCGCTGCTGAGATCGCCGGCTTCGATGCGGTCGACGATGCCCGGGCAGCCTTGCACGATGAGCTGCCGATCGCCGATGTGCCGTTCGACCAGTGCCCGCAGCCTCGGGCTCGCAGCTGTCGCCGGCGTGGCCAGCAGGCCGATCCGGCCATTGCGCGTCGCAGCGACTGCCGGCTTGATGCCGGGCTCGGTGCCGACGAAATGCAGTTCGGGCCAACGCGCGCGCAGGGCCTCGATGGCATGGGCGGTGGCCGTGTTGCACGCCACGACGATCAACCCTGCGCCGTGCTCGATCAGGTGCTCGGTGATGGCGAAGCAGCGGGCGCGGATGTCCTCAGGATTGCGGCCCCCATACGGAGCGTAGGCGGTGTCGGCGAAGTAGCGCATCGGCGCATTGGGCAGCAGCGCATGCAACTCGCGCAGCACCGTGAAACCGCCGACGCCTGAATCGAATACGCCAATGTTGCTGCCGATGTCGGAGCGCGGGGATGGGGGTGTCTGCATGGCCGAAAGCAGTCTAGCGTCGCGATTCGAGAGGCCTCCCCAAAAAGAGTTTGCCCGAGGTCGCCAGACCTCTGGCTAGAATCGAACGATCGTGCTTTTTTGAGCGCAGCGCCGTGCGGAGCGCCCCGTAGAATCTGGTTAACGTGTACGTCAATTCGAGCTGGAGTTTTCGATGAAAGTCTTGGTCCCTGTCAAACGCGTCGTCGACTACAACGTCAAGGTGCGCGTGAAGAGTGACGGCACCGGTGTCGACATCGCCAATGTGAAGATGTCGATGAATCCCTTTGACGAGATTGCCGTCGAAGAAGCGGTGCGCTTGAAGGAGAAGGGCGTCGTCACCGAAATCATCGCGGTGACCTGTGGCATCGCGGCGGCGCAGGACATCCTGCGCACGGCCATGGCCATCGGCGCGGATCGCGCCATCCTGGTGGAAACCGACGTGGAACTGCAGCCGCTGGCGGTGGCCAAGCTGCTGAAGGCGCTGGTGGACAAGGAGCAGCCGCAGCTCGTCATCCTGGGCAAGCAGGCCATCGACGACGACTGCAACCAGACCGGCCAGATGCTGGCGGCGCTGGCCGGCATGCCGCAGGGCACGTTCGCCAGCAAGGTCGAAGTGGCCGGCGACAAGGTCAATGTGACGCGCGAGGTGGACGGTGGTCTGGAGACCGTGGCCCTGAGCCTGCCGGCCGTCGTGACGACCGACCTGCGCCTGAACGAGCCGCGCTATGTGACGCTGCCCAACATCATGAAGGCGCGCAAGAAGCCGCTGGAGACGATCAAGCCGGCTGACCTGGGTGTGGACGTGACGCCGCGCATCAAGACGCTGAAGGTCAGCGAGCCGCCCAAGCGCGGTGCTGGCGTGAAGGTGCCCGACGTGGCCGCCCTGGTGAACAAACTGAAGACTGAAGCGAAGGTGATCTGATGACTTGCCTGGTTATTGCCGAACACGACAACGCCTCGATCAAGGGCGCGACGCTGAACACCGTCACGGCCGCCGTTGCCATGGGGGGCGACGTGCACGTGCTGGTGGCTGGCCACAACACGGGTGCCGCCGCCGCCGCCGCCGCCCAGATCGCCGGCGTTGCGAAGGTGCTCCACGCTGATTCCGCGGCGCTGGCCGAAGGCCTGGCCGAAAACGTCGCAGCGCAGGTCGTCGCGCTGGCTTCGGGCTACAGCCACATCCTGTTTTCCGCTACCGCGGCAGGCAAGAACGTGGCGCCGCGCGTGGCCGCGCTGCTGGACGTCGCGCAGATCAGCGACATCACCAAGGTCATCAGCGCCGACACCTTCGAGCGCCCCATCTACGCCGGCAATGCCATCGCGACGGTGCAGGGTCTGGACGCGACCCACGTCATCACTGTGCGCACCACCGGCTTTGATCCGGCCTCTGCCACGGGTGGCTCGGCTGCCGTGGAAAGCGCTGCGGCCGCGGCCGACAGCGGCAAGAGCAGCTTCGTCGGCCGTGAGGTGACGAAGAGCGACCGGCCCGAGCTGACCGCCGCCAAGATCATCGTGTCGGGTGGCCGCGCGCTGGGCTCCAACGAGAAGTTCATGGAAGTGTTGACGCCGCTGGCCGACAAGCTCGGCGCCGCGCTCGGCGCTTCGCGCGCCGCGGTCGACGCCGGCTATGCGCCCAACGACTGGCAGGTCGGCCAGACCGGCAAGATCGTCGCGCCGCAGCTCTACATCGCTGCAGGCATCTCGGGTGCCATCCAGCATCTGGCCGGCATGAAGGACTCCAAGGTGATCGTGGCGATCAACAAGGACCCGGAAGCGCCGATCTTCTCGGTGGCCGACTACGGTCTGGAAGCCGACCTGTTCACGGCCGTGCCGGAACTCGTCGCCGCGTTGTAAACCGTCGCGCATCACTGCCGGGCGCCCCGACTTCTGTCGTCGCGGCGCCCCTTTTTTCGCCTTGAGGAGTAACGAATGAGTTACGTCGCCCCCGTCAAAGACATGCTCTTCAACATCCAGCACCTCGCCGGGCTGGAGGCGTTGACGCAGCAGGTGCCGGCCTTCACCGACTACGGCGTGGACACCGCCGCCGCCGTGCTCGACGAATGCGCCAAGCTGACCCAGGACGTCATCGCCCCTCTGAACTGGGAGGGCGACAAGAACCCGTCGAGCTGGAAGGACGGCGTGGTCACGACGACACCGGGCTTCAAGGAGGCCTTCCGCGCCTATGCCGAAGGGGGTTGGCAGGGGCTGGTGCATCCCGCCGAGTTTGGCGGCCAGGGCGCGCCCAAGACCATTGCCGCGGCCTGCAGCGAAATGCTGCAGGCGGCCAACATGAGCTTCGCGCTGTGCCCGCTGCTGACGGACGGCGCCGTCGAGGCGCTGCTCACGGCGGGCAGCGAGGAGCAGCGCGCGGTCTACATCCCCAAGCTGCTGGACGGCTCGTGGACCGGCACGATGAATTTGACCGAGCCGCAGGCGGGCTCCGACCTGGCGCTGGTGCGCACGCGTGCGGAGCCGCAGGGCGACGGCACGTACAAGGTCTTCGGCACCAAGATCTTCATCACCTATGGTGAGCACGACATGGCCGAGAACATCGTCCACCTCGTGCTGGCCCGTGTGGTCGGCGCGCCGGAAGGGGTGAAGGGCATCAGCCTCTTCCTCGTGCCGAAGTTCCTGGTCCACCCGGATGGTTCGTTAGGCGAGCGCAACGACGCGCATTGCGTGTCCATCGAGCACAAGATGGGCATCAAGGCCAGCCCGACCGCCGTGCTTCAGTTCGGTGACCACGGCGGCGCAATCGGTACCTTGATCGGCCAGGAAAACCGCGGCCTGGAGTACATGTTCATCATGATGAACGCGGCCCGCTACGGGGTCGGCGTGCAGGGCATCGGCATCGCCGACCGCGCGTATCAAAAGGCCGTGGCCTACGCGAAGGACCGCGTTCAGTCTCGCCCTGTGGACGGCTCGGTGGCGGGCAGCGCCGCCATCATTCATCACCCCGACGTGCGCCGCATGCTGATGACGATGCGCTCGTTGACCGAGGGCTGCCGCGCGATGGCGAGCACGGCGGCAGCGGCCTTCGACGCGGCCCATCACCACCCCGATGCCGACGCACGCAAGCAGAACCAGGCCTTCTACGAGTTCATGGTGCCGCTCGTGAAGGGCTACAGCACCGAGATGAGCCTGGAGGTCACATCGCTCGGCGTGCAGGTGCATGGCGGCATGGGTTTCATCGAGGAGACCGGCGCGGCGCAGTACTACCGCGACGCCAAGATCCTGACCATCTACGAAGGCACGACGGCCATCCAGGCCAACGACCTGGTCGGCCGCAAGACCGCGCGGGACGGTGGCCAGCTGGCACGCGCCGTCGCCGCGCAGGTCGAGGTGACGGAGGCTGAACTGGCCAGGCGCGACAGCGCCGCTGCCAAGGCGGTGCTGAAGGCGCTGCGTGCCTCACGCGAGGACTACCTCGCCGCGGTCGACTTCATCGCGGCCCAAGCCAAGGCCAATCCGAACGCGGCCTATGCCGGCTCGGTGCCCTACCTGATGCTGGCGGGCAACCTGGTCGCCGGCTGGCAGCTCGCCCGCGCGCTGCTGGCTGCGGAAGACGCCATGGCGACCGACAAGCCCTTCATGGAAGCCAAGATCGGCACCGCGCGCTTCTACGCCGAGCACATCCTGCCGCGCACCGCGTCCCTGCGTGCCGCCATCGTTGATGGCGCCGACAGCGTCACCGCGCTTTCCCTCGACGCCTTCTGACGGAGCATTGAACTTGGCCCTGCCTCCCATCCTGCAGAACCTGCCGCTGCCCGTCATCGGCTCGCCGCTGTTCATCATCAGCAACCCCCGGCTCGTCATCGAGCAGTGCAAGGCTGGCGTCGTCGGCTCCATGCCGGCGCTGAACGCGCGGCCGGCGGAGCTGCTCGACGAATGGCTCAACGAGATCACGACCGAGCTGGCTGCCTACAACCGCGCCAACCCCGAGAGGCCGGCCGCGCCGTTCGCCATCAACCAGATCGTGCACAAGAGCAATGAGCGGCTCGAGCACGACATGGCGGTGTGTGCGAAGTACAAGGTGCCCATCGTCATCACCAGCCTGGGTGCGCGTGAAGACGTGAACCAGGCCGTGCACGCCTGGGGCGGCATCGTGCTGCACGACATCATCAACAACAGGTTCGCGAAGAAGGCCATCGAGAAGGGCGCCGACGGCCTGATCGCGGTGGCGGCAGGGGCGGGTGGCCATGCGGGTGTGAAGAGCCCGTTCGCGCTGATCCAGGAGATCCGTGAATGGTTCCACGGCCCGCTGGCGCTGTCCGGCGCCATCGCGACGGGCGATGCGGTGCTGGCCGCGCAGGCTTGTGGAGCCGATCTCGCCTACATCGGCTCGGCCTTCATCGCCACCGAAGAGGCGCGTGCCAGCGACGCCTACAAGCAGATGATCGTCGCCAGCAACAGCGACGACATCGTCTACAGCAACCTCTTCACCGGCGTGCACGGCAACTACCTGCGCGGCTCGGTGGTGGCAGCGGGGCTGGACCCGGACAAGCTGCCCGAGAGCGACCCCAGCGCGATGAACTTCGGCGGCAGCGCGGCCAAGGCCTGGAAGGACATCTGGGGCAGCGGGCAGGGCATCGGCGCGGTGCGCGAGGTGTTGCCGGCGGCCGAGCTCATCGCGCGGCTCAAGCGCGAATACCTGGCGGCGCGGCAGCGGCTCTCGCTGGCCTGACGCTCAGCGCCTGTGGATGCGCCAGACCGGCAGCGTCCAGCCCGTCCACAGCGCCAGCGCGCGCAGCAGCACGGCCGTCGCTGCCGCAGCGCTGATTGCCACCCACTGCGGCGCGTCCAGCCGCACGGCGCCCACCAGCACCCAGGCGCCGACGAAGCTGCACAGCGCATAGGGCCGGTGGTCATGGAAGGCGGCCGGGATCTCGTTGCAGACGATGTCCCGCAGCACGCCGCCGAAGGTGGCCGTGATGACGCCCATCAGCACCGCCACGATGGCCGGCTGGCCGGCGTCCAGCGCGAGCAGCGCGCCGTTCGCGGTGAACAGCCCCAGGCCGAGCGCGTCGGGCCACTGGATGGCCTTCTCGGTCAGCGCGAGATGACGCTTGCGCATGAACAGCATCGCCGCGAACGACAGGCCCATCAGCGCCCAGAGCCAGTCGGCATGCTCGACCCAGAAGAAGGGCCGGCGGTCCAGCAGCACGTCTCGCAACGTGCCGCCGCCAAAGGCCGACAGCCCGGCCACGATGCACAGGCCGACAACGTCCAGCTGCTTGCGCGCACCGGCCAGCAGGCCGGACAACGCGAACGCGAGGGTGGCCGTGATCTCGACGGCGGATTGCAGCGTCGAGAAGTTGAGGGCGGGAGGAGTCATCGGCTTCGCCTCCTCAGTCGACCAGGCCCGCGTCCTGCAGGAAGCGCGACGGCCGGCTGGGATTGAAGGTCAGCGTCAGTCGGCGGCGTGCGCGTGTCACCGCCACATAGAGCAGGTTGCGGTTTTCGGTCGAGCCGTCGCCGAACTCGCCTCTGGAGAGGTGGGGCACGATGACATGGTCGAACTCCAGCCCCTTGGCAGCTTCGATGCTCGACAACACCACGCGGCCGCTCGCGCGCAGCCGCCGCCGCGCCTGATCCATGGACGTGAACATGCGGAAGGCGCCGTCCACGCCCGCGTCTTCGGCAAGGGCGACGCGGTGCAGCTGCGCGACGTTGTCCGCCACCTGCGCGGCATCCTCCTGGCGCACGAAGACACGCGCGGCCAGCTTGAGCGGGTCCAGTGCCTTCATGAACGAGGCCTCGAAGGCGTCGAGGTCGCGTGTGCGCAGCACGGCCATGGCCGCTTCCAGCTGCTGCCGGGCGGCCGGATGGGCGCTGCGCAGCACATGGGCGTCGATGAAGGACTGCGTCGACGACAGCTCGCGCGAGGCCTCAGCCACGGCGACGCGCTGCGCCTCGGCGCTGTCGAGATGGCGCAGTTCGATGCTGTCGATGCGGGCGCCGGAGAACAGCAGCAGCGCGTCCAGCAGCCGGGCGCGCTGCTGCGGCGTGTCGAAGCCGGCGTAGTCGGCGCAGGCCTGCGCGTACAGGCCACGCACCAGCAGCGTCTCCGGGCGCTCCAGATAGGGCGCGAAGCCGATGGCGCCGTAGGGCACGCCCAGCCGCAGCAGGGCATGCTCGATCGGCACGGACTGCGCGGCATGGCGCAGCAGCACGCGCAGGCCGGTCAGCGTGGTCTGTTGCTGGTGGGCCTGGGCCTGCGCGGCGATGAAGGCGGCGGTGAGCTCCGGCGTTTCGCAGCGTTCCACGTGCAGGATCGTCTCGATGGCCTCGTCGGCCGCATAGGGCTTGCCGGCCAGTGCGCCGGCCAAGCGCGCCAGCTGCGGGCCGAAGCGGCGGCTGCAGGTGAGGGGCAGCACCTCGGCCGGGCCGATCTCGGCGCGGAACTTCTCGTGCATGAAGCCGGCGTCGGCGCCTGTCTGCGAGTGGATGACCTGGTCCCGGTCGCCGACCCCGACGAAGGCCGCACGCGGATGGGCCGCCAGCACGGCCTTCAGCACGGTGAAGGCGGCGCGGTTGACGTCGTGCATCTCGTCGACGCAGATCAGCATCAAGCCTTGCTGCAGCACCTCATTGCCCGCATCCACCTCGCCGCTGAGCAGCGCACGGGCAAGGTCGTAGCTGCCGTCGCCAGCGAAGCGGAACTCGGGGTGGTCGGGATGGCCGCCCTTGCGGATGAACTCATAGCAGGCCCAGCTGCGCATCGTCAGGTAGCCGAAGCCCAGCTCGTCGGCCAGCTCGGGCGTCATGCGCTCCTCGGGGTCCAGGTGCTCCAGCACCATGCTGCCCTTGAGCCGGTCGAAGCTTCGCAGCAGGCCCTCGACGAGATCGTTCGGCCGGGCCTCGGCCATCAGGTCCTCGGGGTGCCGCTCTTCGGGCAGCGACTGCGCGCGCTCGATGGCGCGCAGCACGTAGGGCCGGACCTGTTCGGGCGAGGCGACGAGGCGGGTCGCCGCGCCTTCAAGTTCTGCCAGCACCGCCAGGCTGAAGGCCTCGAAGGTCTGGATGCGCAACTGTTGCACGACCACGCTCGGCAGGCCGATGTGGGCCAGGCGCTCCTGCAGCGCCGCGACGGCCGGTGCCGTGCAGGTCAGGGCCAGGACGGTCTGCGGCGGCGCGCCGCGCTGCAGCGCCTGGGCGATGCGCAGCGCCAGCGTGGTGGTCTTCGCCGCGCCGGCATTGGCCTCGACAAGCAGCAGGCGCGTCCTGAGCAACTGGATCGCGAGCTGCTCGGCGCTGGGCGTGATGTGGCTGGGCTGGAAGGGCGCGTCGCTCATGGCGCCCATTGGAACGCAGCGCGGCAGGCCGCTCTACTTGACCGTCGTGTAGCGCGCCTCGAAGTAGTCGTTGGAGCGGTGCGTCGTGTCCACGCCCTTCTTCATCGCCCAGGGGCGGATCTGGTGGTGGATGGGCACGAAGAGGTATTCGTCGCGGACCCGCAGCAGCGCCTCCTTGATGAGGCCATTGCGCTTGGCCACATCGGGCTCGAACTTGATCTTCTGGATCAGCGCGTCGAGCGGCGCGTCGCTGACCTTGCCGAAGTTGAAGTTGCCGTCGGCGCCATTGGTGCGCGTGTGGCCCCAGGCCTGGAGCGCGTAGAGCGAGTCGTAGGTGGAGACGCCCCAGCCCAGCATGTACAGGGGCGACTCCATGCGCTGGAAGGTCTGGCTGTGCGTGGCGAAGGGCTGGGCGATGAGGCGCACCTTGACGCCGATCTTGGCCCACATGGACGCAGCCGCCTGGCAGACCTGCTCGTCGTTGACGTAGCGGTTGTTGGGGCAGTGCAGCGGCACCTCGAAGCCTTGCGGATAGCCGGCGTCGGCCAGCAGCTTCTTGGCCTTGTCGATGTCCGGCTTGACGGGCTTGTCCAGCGCCGCCTCGTAGCCGTTGACCCCCGGCGGCACCATCAGCGCCGCGGGCACCGACAGGCCGCGCATGATGCTGCGCTTGATGGCCTCGCGGTCCAGCGCCAGGTTCAGCGCCTCGCGAACGCGCTTGTCCTTGAACGGGTTCTTGCCCTTGACGTTCGAGTCGCGCAGTTCGTCGCTGCCCTCATCCATGACGAAGAAGACCGTGCGGATCTCCGCACCCTCCAGCAGCTTGACCTTGCCTTCCTCCTTCAGCTTGAAGAAGTCCTGCGGCGGCAGGTCGGTGACGATGTCGACGTCGCCCGACAGCAGCGCCGCCACGCGCGTCGGCGGGCTCTTGATGGGCAGGTAGGTCAGCTCGGTCACGTTGCCCGGGTTCTTGTCCCACCAGTCCGCGTTGGCCACCATCTTCACGGCCTGGTCCGGCTGCCAGCTGACCAGCTTGTAGGGCCCGGTGCCATTGGCATTGCGCGAGGCGAAGTTCTCGTCCTTGGCCTTGTAGTCCTGCGTGTTCGTCGTGTTGTTCTTCGTTGCCCAGGCCTTGCTCATGATGGGGAAGCTGATGATGTTCTGCAGCAGCATCGGCGTGGGTGCTTCCAGCAGCAGGTCGACGGTGTGGTCGTCGATCTTCTTCACCTCCTTGATGCCCGACACATAGGTCTGCTTGGTCCCCTGCGGCTGCGTGATGCGGCCGAAGCTGAAGACGACATCGTCGGCAGTGAACGGCGAACCGTCGTGGAACTTGACGCCACGGCGCAGGTCGAAGCGCACCTGGGTCTGGGATACGTAGGTCCACTTGGTCGCCAGCGACGGCTCCGGCCGGTACTCCTTGCTCAAGCGTGTCAGGCCCTCGTAGATGTGGGCGCCGATGGCATTGGAGGTGTTGTGGTCCTGAGCGTGGGGGTCCAGCGTCAGGATGTCGTTCTGGGCGGCCCAGCGCAGCGGGGCGGTGTGGGCGACGTTGCCGAAGGTGAGGGCGGCGAGCAGGGGCAGGAGACGGAACAGCGATTTCATGCGGCTTCCTCGTGGGATGGCAGAAGCCAAAAAATGTAGCGGCAGTGAAGGTCCGTCCCGCTAGGGCTTGCCCGCGACTTCCAGGGAGCAGTCGCAGCCGCTGCCCGACGAGATCCAGCGCTTCACCAGCCAGCCGCGCACGCCGGTGGGTTGCGCCGTCAGCGCGCCGCACACATAGCGTGCGCCGTCCCATTCCAGGGCGACGCAGGCGCCCTTGAGGCGGCGGCTGAGGATGACGCCCAGCGGACAGGGCTCGGCCAGGCAGCAGACGCCGCAGCCATTGCACGGGGCACCGAGCGCCGGCTTGGGCGGCGCGTCGGCGTGGATCTGGATGACCCGTTGGGTCAGGTCTTCACGCCCAGCTCGCGCAGGCGCTCGTTGAGATAGCTCTCCGCGGTGTAGCGGTCGCTCAGCACCACGTCGTCGCGCGGATGCAGGAACAGCGGCAGCGACACGCGGCTCTTCTTCGCGCCCTCACCGGTCGGGTTGACCACGCGGTGCTGGGTCGACGGGTAGTAGCCCTCGGACGCCTCCTGCAGCATGTCGCCGATGTTGATGGTCAGCGTGCCGAAATCGCAGGGCACGTCATGCCAGGCGCCGTCGGTGCCCAGCACCTGCAGGCCCGGCTCGTTGGCAGCGGGCAGGATGGTCAGCAGGTTGATGTCGCCATGCGCCGCGGCGCGTATCGATCCGGCCGGCTCCTGGCCGGTCAGTGGCGGGTAGCGCAGCACGCGCAACAAGGTCTTCGTGCTGCCCTGGATCATGTTGGACAGCGGCTCCCGGTAGCGGCCGGCGATCTCGGGCGGCGTGTAGCGCTCGACCCAGCCAAGCAGTTCCTCCGCCAGCGCATTGGCCTCACGGTAGTAGGTGAGCGCGTCTGCCTTCAGCGACTCCGGGATGCGGCCCCAGGGGTAGACATGGAAGTACTCCTTGATGTCCTTCTGCGTGGAACCCTTCGCCGTTTCGGAAATGGCGGTCGAGAAGTAGCCGTCCTGCGTCTCCTTGGAGAACGCGAACCCGTGCTTGGCCTCGCTGTTGAAGAAGGCCAGCCAGTCGGCGTAGATCTTTTCGACCAGGGCCTGGCGGATCGGGTGGTTGGTCAGCACGCCGAAGCCGGTTTCATGCAGGGAACGGGTGAACTTCTCGGCGGCGTCGGGCGCGCGGTAGTCGACGACCTGGACTTGCATTGGGGGAATCCTTGTATCCCGTGGCGCAGCCATTCAATCGCGGGGCTGTCGCGGCGCGGAGTTTACGAGGCAGTCAACTTTCTCGCGGCGCGTTCTGTGCGGTTTGTCGCGCCCGCGCCGGCTGCCCGGGCAAACCCGAGGTGCTAGAGTTCGGCCCCTGAGATGGAACCGGTCTGTTACTCAGAGAGCCCGCCACGCGCCACGCGGCACGTCGCAGGTTCTTCGAGCAGCGGATCGGTTCCCGGTCCTTCCCGTCCCTTTCGCGGTTGCCAGTGGCAGCAGCGGAGGTGGGTCGCAATCCGCCAATCGGTCGAGCCGTGTCGCGGAAGGTTCTTCAACCAGCCAACTCCCTGGAAACCGGGGCATGAGGTGAGCGAAAGATGATGCAGCAATACCAGGGCAACTCCTACCTGTTCGGCGGCAATGCGCCTTACGTGGAGGAGATGTACGAGGCCTACCTCGACAACCCGGGCTCCGTGCCCGACAACTGGCGCGCGTACTTCGACGCGCTGCAGCACGTTCCCGCAGTGGACGGCAGCGAGTCCCGAGACGTGGCCCATGCGCCGGTCATCGAGTCCTTCGCCCAGCGCGCCAAGGCCAACGCCTTCGCCAACAAGGCTTCCAGCGCCGACCTCGCCGTCGCCCGCAAGCAGGTGCACGTGCAGTCGCTGATCGCGGCCTACCGCTTCCTGGGCAACCGCTGGGCCGAACTGGACCCGCTGAAGCGCGCCGAGCGCCCCAAGATTCCCGAACTCGACCCGGCGTTCTACGACCTGACCGAGTCCGACATGGACATCTCGTTCAGCGCCGTGAACAGCTACTTCGGTGGCGAGACGATGACGCTGCGCCAGATCGTGCAGGCCCTGCGCGAGACCTACTGCGGCAGCATCGGCTCCGAGTTCATGCACGGCTCCGACCCCGGCGAAAAGCGCTGGTGGCAGGAGCGCCTGGAGAAGTCCCGCGCCAAGCCCAGCTTCACCGCGGAAGAGAAAAAGCACATCCTCGACCGCCTGACCGCCGCCGAAGGCCTGGAGCGCTACCTCCACACCAAGTACGTCGGCCAGAAGCGCTTCTCGCTGGAAGGCGGCGAAAGCTTCATCGCCGCGATGGACGAGCTGATCCAGCGCGCCGGTGAACGTGGCGTGCAGGAGATCGTCATCGGCATGGCTCACCGCGGCCGCCTGAACGTGCTCGTCAACACGCTGGGCAAGATGCCGGGCGACCTGTTCGCCGAGTTCGAGCACAAGGCCGCCGAAGACCTGCCCGCCGGCGACGTGAAGTACCACCAGGGCTTCAGCTCCGACGTCTCCACCCCTGGCGGCCCGGTGCACCTGAGCCTGGCTTTCAATCCGTCTCACCTGGAAATCGTCAACCCGGTCGTGGAAGGCAGCGTGCGCGCCCGCCAGGATCGCCGCGGCGACAAGGTTGGCGCCCAGGTGCTGCCGGTGCTGGTGCACGGTGACGCGGCCTTCGGTGGCCAGGGCGTCGTGCAGGAAACGCTGGCGATGGCGCAGACCCGCGGCTATCACACCGGCGGCACGGTCCACATCGTCATCAACAACCAGATCGGCTTCACCACCAGCGACCCGCGCGACCTGCGCTCGACCTGGTACTGCTCCGACGTCGTCAAGATGATCGAGGCCCCGGTGCTGCACGTGAA
>SEEY01000511.1 GCA_004211235.1 Rubrivivax sp. | reverse complement strand
CAGCAGCAGGCGGCCGTCCTGCAGGCGCACCTTCAGTTGCTCGGCCGTGAGGCCGAGGGTGCTGCCGACCGGCGGCGTGCCGGTGGGCGAGACGGTGACAAGGAGGGCGGCGCCGGCCAAAGCACGCTGCAGGTCGTCGCGCAGGTCGGCCAGGCCGGTGTTGTCGGCCGTGTCTGCGGCGCGCACCGTGACCACACCGCTGACCGTGTAGTCGCCGGTGTCGACCGTGACGGTCAGCGACGCGTCGCCAGTCAGCCGGCCGCTGTTGTATTCGGTGAAGTCGGCCGCCAGCAGCTGCTGCTTCCAGGCCGGCGCCAGCACGCCGAGCTTGCCGCCGGCAGACAGCGAGATGGTGCTGTCGTCCTGCCAGGTGTGCAGCGCCGCATTGCCGCCGACCAGCATGCCGTAGTCGGCGAAGACGTCGCCCGAGGCGCTGGACGGCGTGCCGCCGCGGATGTCGATGGTGCGGCCGGCGGCCAGCTCGCGCGTCAGGCGGATCTGGCCGGTCGCGGTGGCGGTGATGGCCGAGTTGCCGCCGTAGTTGGTGGTCAGCGTGCCCAGGCGCGCGCCGTTCGGATCGACGCGGTCGATGACCTCGCCACCCGCGACGAGCAGGCCGTCGAGCTGCATGGCGCCGGTGGCCGTCATGTCGATGCGGCCTTCGGCGTCGTGCACGACGACGCGCGCATCGCCCGGCAGGCGCAGGCCGATGCCGTCCGCCGAGACGCCGCCGGTGAGCGTGATGGACGTGGCCGCTCGCAGCGTGGCGCCGACGTCGACCATCGCGCCCGACTGCGCCCGCGTCAGCGCGCCGAGCGACAGCTGGCCGCCGGCCGTGAGGATCATGCGCGAGCGCTCGTCGGACCAGACGATGGCGTCGACCCCATCGACCGTGCGCAGGATGCCACCGGACACGAGGTTGCCGGCGATGGACACGCCGCCGGCGCTCTGCACCGTGACGAGGCCGCCGCTGTGGTTGCTCGTCTCGCCCATGGCGGTGAGGCCACCGCGCGACGTGATCTCGATGCCCCAGCCGCCGTCGTCGGCGCCCGGCAGGCCGGTCGTGCGCAGCGTGACGGACTTGCCGGCGACGAGGCCGCTGTCGACCAGGATGTGCTCGCCGGCGGTGACGGTGATCGTCGAGTCCGGGCCGAGCAGCTGGACGCCTTCGGCGTCGACGGTGCCGCCGGCGACCAGCACGCCGCGCAGGTCGACATCGCGTGCGCCGCTGATGGTGATGCTGGCGCCGGCCGCCTGCGCGAGCAGCGTCGAGCTCGGGTGGATATAGACGCTGGTGCCTTCGCCCGGCTGGCCGGCGGCAGGCGCGCCGTGGCCTGTCAGCGTGATGTTGCCGTGGATCTCGGCCTGGCCCTGCCAGTAGACCCAGCGGTCGGACTCCAACACCAGGTCGGAGCCGGCGCCGAGCAGATTGATCGTGCCCTGGACGATCACGTCGTCCTTCGTATGGACGACGAAGTCGGCGTTGCTCTCCAGCGTCGTGACCGTGCCGGTCAGCAGGAAGCCGGCGCCACGCTGGCCGAACAGCGGATGCGGGTCGAGGATGCGGATCTCGTCGACCATGCCGTCGCCTTGCGCGTCATACGCATAGGCAATGTAGCGATGGCCCTGGGCGTCGGACAGCAGCCAGCGCGTCGCATCCGCATTGGCGGCGGCGCCGTCGTTGTAGTCAACGCCGAGCGTGAAGCCGGTGCGAAGCTTGAGGCCGTCGGCGGCGTCGGCGCGGTAGTAGACCTGGGCGCTGGCGTCGAAGTGGACGAAGCCGGTCTGGGCCAGCACGCGCGCCTGTTGCTCAAGCGTGAGATCCGCGAAGGCCGTGCCGGCGGCGGGCACCTCGACGGAGCTCCAGTGGATGTCGTTGAAAGCGAAGTCGGTGCCGACTGCGAAGCTGAGGCGGTACTGCGAGCCGGCCGGGGCATCGGCCTTGAAGTAGACGACGCCGTCCCAGCGGGAGTAGCCGAGCGAGGCGATGACGGCGTTCTGCTGGGCGAGCGTCAGCTGGTCAAAGGCCGTGCCGGCATTCGGCTCGCCGGCGCTGCCCCAGGTGACGCTGGCGTCCTGGTAGTCGGTGCCGGCCACCAGCGTCTCGGCGATCAGGCCCTGCGGATGGGTCGCGTCGAACTTGACCAGCACCTCGTGCTGCACCTTCGCGTAGCCGAGCTGGTTCAGCACGGCGTCCACCTGGGCCGGCGTGTACTGCTCGAAGGCCAGCGGGTCCGCCGGCCTGGCGGCGCCGCCCCAGTCGATGGCGCTCAGGTCGTAGTCCACCGCGCCGGCCGAGAAACCCTGCACGAGGCGAGCGGACGAAGCCGCGTCGGCCTTGAAGTAGGCGCCGCCCTCGAAGTGCTGGTAGCCCAGCGCGCTGGCAACGACCTGCTGCTGCGCATGCGTCAGCGCTGCGAACGGCGTGCCGGCGGCCGGTGCGCCGGCGGTGCCCCAGTAGATGTCGTCGTTCTGGTAGTCGGTGATCTGGCCCTGCGTGAAGTCGTTGACGAACTTGCGGCCGGGTGCGGCGTTGTAGTTGTAGACGCTGAAGAGCTTCTTGCTCGCGTCGACACGGTTGTCCTGGATGCGCGCGTCCTCGGCCTGGGCGATGTAGGCCAGCAGGACGGTCTTCTGCGCGGCGCTCAGGTCCTTGAACGGCGTGTCGTCGCGCGGCTGCACCAGCGGGTCGACGACGGCTCGCTGGTCCAGCGTCAGGCCCGAATACGGCGTGCCGGCCTCGGGCGCGAACTGGATGTGGGCGTCGACGACGGCCTGCTGCGCCGTGCTCAGCAGCGAATAGGGCGTGGCGTTGTCCGGCTTGCCGGCGGCGCCCCAGTCGGCGGTCTCGATCAGCTGGGCGAAGTTGCCGGAGAAGGACTCGATCCAGGCCGCACGGGGCACGGCGGCGTAGTCGAGCGGCGTGCTGATCCAGTTCGCGACCGGCACGAGGTTGTAGTCGTAGCGGTAGCCGAGCTGGTCGGCAACGACGAGGCGTTGCGCGACGCTGAGCTGGGCGAAGGGCGTGCTGGCCGCCGGTGCCGGCACGCCATTGCCGGCCCAGTCGATGGCGGCATTGCTGTAGTCGGCCGAGACGCCTTCCAGGAAGCCCTGGCGCACGCCGGCATCCGGCTTGAAGTAGACGTCACCCTGCAGCACGGTGTAGCCGAGCTGGGCGGCGACCGCGGCCTTCTGCGCGGCAGTTAGCTGGTCGAAGCTGGCGCTGGCGGCCGGCGTGCCGGCGCTGCCCCAGTTGACCTGCGCCGGGTCGTAGCTGACCTGCGGGCCCTGGATCAGCGTTTCGCGGGCGATGTTGCGGTCGGCGTTCCAGAACACGCCGCCGGCATAGGTCGTGTAGTGCAGGCTGGCGGCGATGGCGGCCTGGGCCGCGGCGTCGAGGTCGGCAAAGGCGGTGAAGCTGCCGACCGCCAGCGCCGAGAAGGCCGGGTCCAGCGCCAGCTGGCCGCCGCTGATGAGCGCACGCAGCTCAGGCG
>SEEY01000510.1 GCA_004211235.1 Rubrivivax sp. | reverse complement strand
GATGAGGCCGGTGAAGGCGGGGCGGTCACGCGGGTCCGGCGCCATCGCCAGCATGCCGACGACATGGCCGCCGGCCGAGAAGCCGACCGCGCCGATGCGCTGCGGGTCGATGCCGAACTCGGCCGCGTGGGCGCGGATCTCGCGCAGCGCCTGCAGGCCATCGGCCGCGCCGGCCGCGCCGATCTGGCCTTGCGGGCCGGTCGTCATGGCCGTGAAGACGCGTTGGCGGTAGGCCTCGGCGCTTTCGGTGGGCGGCTGGTAGATGGTGCGGTAGCGCAGCACGAAGGCGGCGATGCCGCGCTCGGCCAGGAACTGCGCCACCTGCGTGCCGTCCTTGCGGACCGACAGGTGCCGGAACCCGCCGCCCGGCGCCACCAGCACGGCGGCACCGGTGGCCCGGCCGGGCTCGGGCAGGAAGGGCTGGTAGCTGGGCTGGCTGACGTTGAAGACGACCTCGCCGCCCTCGCGCTCTTCATCGGGGCCGGGGTTGGGCACGCTGCCGAACCAGTCGGCCAAGGCCGGCTGCCCGGTCGGCCAGACCGGCCGCGCAGGCAGCACGCACACGCCCTGCACGCAGGGTGCGGCCGGCGCGGCCTCGCTGGCCGCTGCGGCGAGCCACGGCATGGCTGCCAGCGCAAGCCCGAGTGCCAGTGCTGCGGCAGTGCCAAGGCGTCGAGGTCGGCCGGCCATGGTCAGCCTTTCCCCGCCGCCGCTGCCGCCGCCAGCAGCGGTAGCAGCCGGGCGGCCGGGTCGCCCAGCCAGTCCACGCGGCCCGCGCGTGCCGCCGCCAGCCAGACCGGGTTGATCTCGTCGAGCGTCAGCCCGTAGCTGCCGCTGCCATGGCCCAGCACATGGCCGGGTTGGTCGCCCATCTGCATCCACGGCCGCCAGCCGCTGACCGAGCTGAAGCTGTTGCGCGCGCGGACCTGGCGTGCCTTCGGGTCGCGCAGCGCGGCCAGCGGCGCGCGCAGCGTGACGAGCTCGCCATAGGCATAGGGCAGCGCCTGGCCGGGGCGCGGCAGCACGGCCTGCACGCGCTCGACGAACACCTGCTCGCCGCGGTCCTCGTAGGCCGCGTTGACGCGGTCTTCCATCGTCGAGCCAGGCGGCATCGGCTGCAGCGGCTCGGAGCTGAGGTCGGGCTTCAGGCGCCGCACGGTGGGCCGCGACGAATACGCGGGTACCGGCACGCTCCGGCCGGTCACGGGGTTTCGCCACTCGGTGAGCACCGTGCCGGTGGCGATGTCGGTGTAGTACACATGCTCGAAGCTGGCAGACAACCAGGTGCCATCGCCCGCAGCCTGCCAGCGCGTGAAGGTGGTGGCCAGCAGGCCGCACAGCGGCACCGTCTGGCCATCGATGACGGCATGGAACTGCGCATCGATCTCACCCACCACCAGGCGGTCGTCGAGCGTCCCGCGCATCAGCAGGAAGCGGCGCAGGCGTTCGTCGGTGGGCAGCGCGGCGCCGGTGTCGGCCCAGGTCAGCCCGGTCGCGGCGCCGGCCAGGCCCACGCCCAGGCCTTGCAGCAATCGGCGGCGCGTCGAGACGGGTGGGGTCATGGTCATGATGGAGATGGGCAAGGGTGGCGGTATGACGGACGGGCAGAGCGATGCCGGTGAACGCCGGTCAGCGTGCCCAGCGCTTCTCGAACTCCCAGACTTCCTCGAAGCCGATCAGCTTGCAGAACTCGGTGAAGTCGAACATCGGCAGGTCGGGCACCTGGCTCAGGCCCTGGTCCTTCAGTTGGCGCAGCGCCTGCTCTATCGCGGCGGCGGCAACCAGGCTGGTCATGGATGGGTAGATCGCGAAGGCATAGCCGATCTGCTTGAGCGTCGCGGCGGGCAGGATCGGTGTCTTCCCGCCGTCGGCCATGTTGGCCATCATCGGCAGGTCGAAGGCCTCGCAGGCGCGGCGCATCTCTTCCTCGGACTGTGGCGCCTCGAAGAACAGCACGTCGGCGCCGGCCCTGGCATAGGCCTCCAGCCGGCGCATCGCGTCGTCCACGCCGAAGCCGGCGCGCGAGTCGGTGCGGGCGATGATGAGGAAGTTCTCCTTGTCCTCGCGGGTCTCGGCGGCGACCTTGATCTTCCCGACCATGTCTTCCAGCGGCACGCAGCGCTTGAACGGCGTGTGGCCGCATTTCTTCGGGAACTCCTGGTCCTCGATCTGGATGGCCGTGACGCCCGCCTTCTCGTAGCCGCGCACCGTGTGCGCCACGTTCAGCAGGCCGCCGTAGCCGGTGTCGCCATCGGCGATGACGGCAGCCTTGCTGGTCTGCACCAGCGTGGCCATGCGGTCGAGCATCTGCGTGTAGCTCGCGATACCGGCGTCGGGCAGGCCCATGCTGGAGGCGGTCAGCCAGTAGCCGCTGCCGTAGACGATGGGGAAGCCCACCTTGTTGGCCACGGCGGTGGCGATCATGTCCTGCATGCCGGGGACGACGAAGAATTCGCCCTTGTCGAGCATCTGGCGAAAGATGGGATTGGCCATGGTCCGTATGCGCTTGGAGTGGGTGTTGGGTCAGGTGTAGAGCCAAGGCTGGCGCTGGCGCTGCTGTGCCTCGAAGGCGGCGATGGCCGGGCCGGCGTCCTGGCGGATGCGCTCGATCTCGTCGCGGCCTTCCAGCAGCGCCCGGCGCGCACGCTCGGCGATGTCGAAGCGGATCAGCGTGCCGTCGGCCAGCGTGAGGGTGCTGGCAGCGAGGTCGACCGTGAGCGCCTGGCCGGCCTGCGCGGCGGCCATCACGCGGGCGTGTTCCGGCGCGGGCAGCCGGATCGGCAGCAGGCCGTTGTTGAGGCAGTTGCTCTGGAAGATGTCGCCGAAACCGGGCGCGATGATGCAGCGCAGGCCCAGGTCGGCCAGCGCCCACGGCGCCTGCTCGCGGCTGGAGCCGCAGCCGAAGTTGGCGCCGGCCACGAGGATGGCCGCATGGCGCCAGCGCGGCCGGTGCAGCACGAAATCGGGCCGCTCGCGGCCCTGGTCATCAAAGCGCTTCTCGTAGAAGGCATAGGGGCCGAGGCCCGCCTTCTGCGTCAGCACCAGGAAGCGGCCGGGAAAGATGATGTCGGTGTCGATGTCGGCATCGGGCATCGGCGCGGCGACCGAGTGCAGCGTGGTGAAGGGTTGCATCAGGCCTCCGTGCGGGGGTCGGCCAGGCGGCCGGCGATGGCGCTTTCCGCGGCCATCGCGGGGCTGACCAGGTGGGTGCGGGCACCCACGCCCTGGCGGCCCTCGAAATTGCGGTTGCTGGTGCTGGCGCAGCGCTCGCCCGGCAGCAGGCGGTCGTCGTTCATCGCCACGCACAGCGAGCAGGCCGGTGCGCGCCACTCGAAGCCGGCAGCGGTGAAGAGGCGGTCCAGCCCCTCTACCTCGGCCTGGCGCGCGACCTGCGCCGACCCGGGCACGACCAGCGCCTTCACATGCGAAGCCTTGCGGCGGCCCTGCAACTGGGCGGCGGCGGCGCGCAGGTCCTCGATGCGGCTGTTGGTGCAG
>SEEY01000509.1 GCA_004211235.1 Rubrivivax sp. | reverse complement strand
CATCAACGTGTCGGGCCGGGCCGCCTGGAAGCGGGCCAGGCGGCGATCAATGCCCTCGAACTGGCCCGTCAGCGCCTTGTCGCGGAAGTCGATCAACGACAGCCGCACCCGGTTGCTGGAGAGCAGCCGCGCCCGGCCGATGCGCTCGCGATAGCTGTCGAGGTCCGCCGGCAGCACCTCGTCGCTGCGGCGCTCGTAGCGGCTGATGGACACGAGCGTGCCCGACTGGTTCTCCACTCGGGCCTGCATGCTGAAGTGCTTGTCGCTGACCTGCTGCGGAGCGGAAGGCTGCTGCGGAATCGGCCGCGGTCCGGTGATGGCGATGCGCAGCTCCATGCGCCGCGCGCTGTCGAGCATGAAGGGCTGGCGGCGGCGTGCCTCGGGCGGCAGGGCAAGTGCGTCGGCCAGCTCGATGGAGGGCAACTCCAGCTCCAGCAGGCCGCGCTCGTAGCGGCCGGGCGCCGGATGCTCGAAGCCAAGCTTGAGTTCGATCTCGTTGGCTGCACGGTCGTCCACGAGCTCAGGCTTGCCGACGCTCACCAGGCCCGGCACGGCCTTCACGTAATGGCCGCCGATCGACTCGGCAAGGCGGTCGCTGCCCGCCTGGGCGACGGTGGCGCGCCAGCGTTCGGCGGCCAGGCCGGCGGCTTTGAAGGACGTGGTGAGCCGGGCCGGGCGGCCGAGGTCGGACAGGTCCCAGTCCTGGCGGAAGGTCAGCGCGTCCACCGCGAAAGCGGGCGGCTGGATCGCGACGGGCGCCTCGGTGCCCGCGCCGATGACGAGACCCGAGCCGTAGGGAAAATAGCCGCGCTTGTCCAGCGACAGGCCCTGCCCGTTGATCGTGGGGTCGAGAAAGTAGACCTGGTCCCCCAACTGCACGCGGCTGATGACGTGGTCGAACACGTCATGCGATGGCAGGAAGTTGGGCACGCCCCGGTTGCGTTGCATCGAGATGAGCGTCGGGCGGGCGTCGAACCCCAGCCCGGTCACCAGCGCGTTCAACAGCACGACCTTGTCCTTGCAGTCGCCCAGCCGCTCGGCGAGCGTCCGGGAAGCGGGCTTGGGGCGGTGCGAACTTTCGCCGAGGCTGGCCGAGAAGTAGCGCACCTCGTCCTGCACGAAGCGCAGCGCGGCGGCCACCTGCTGTTCGGGCGTGCCGCCCTCGGCTTTCAGCGCAGCGATGCGTTCGGCCACCGCCGGCTGCAGCGGCTCGGGCGCAAACAGCCCTCGGGCCCACTGGTTGACGTCCGCCCAGGTCGCGTACTCGCTGACGTGCAAGGCGGGATAGACCTTGAACCACGGCGGCGTGGCAGCCTCCTCCAGCACCGCGGGGACGTTCTCGCGCACGACGCGCAGCACCTGGCGGCCGCCCTCCTCGAAGCGCTCGGGCTGCAGGTCGCTGGCGATGCCCTGGGTCTGGAGGACGCGCCCGGCCGGGCCCTCGACGCGCAGGTGAAGCCGGTCGATGGGAACGTCGCCGGCCAGCGGCAGCAGCGTGGCGAAGCGGCCTTCGAAGATGGGGTTCTCGCCCTCCACCGTGTAAGCCACGTCGACAACGTCGCCGACGCGCACGTCGCGCAGCACGACGAGGGCCGTGCGCACGCCGTCGATCATCTGGCGCTCCAGTTGCTGTTCACGGCGCATCAGCTCGATGCGCGCATCCTTGAGCCGGTCTTCCCGCTGGCCGCCGCGCACGACAGCGACCTTATGGATGACGAGTTGCTGGTAGGCCGGGTTGAAGCTGATCTGCGGCTCGGAGACTTCACGCAGCGTGGACGTGTCCAGCGCCATATGCTGCATGTGGATCCAGGTCGACGTGGCGGACTTGGGCGCGAGCTGGGTCTGGATGTCGAGCAGCAGGTCGCGCCGGGCCTTGGCGCCGGGCGGCGCCACCCTGGCCGCCGTGGTCGCCCCGGGCACGGGCTTCACCCATGCCGGCGCGGGGCCGAAGCGGTAGCCCGCGCCCGGCGGAACGGCCGGGTAGGCCGAGACGGTTGCCCGTGCCGCCTTGGCGGCCGGCACGGCTTTGGCGACGGGGGCGGCGACGGGAGTGGCGGTTGACCTGGGCGGCGGCGTCTGTGCGCCGGCCAGGCCCAGGTGCAAGGCCAGCGCGGCGGCTGGCCAGAACTTCGCGATCATCGATTCCCTCTCCCGTCGGTTTCGCAGCGATTGTGCTGCGGCACGGCGGGCGCCTGGGTCAATGCAGCATCTGCTCGACCTCGGCGGCCGGGTCGCCCGCCGCAGCCACCTTGGCGGCCAGCAGGTCGAGGTCCAGGTGGAGATGCTCGATCAGCTCGGGCACGGCGACCTTGAGCGCGTGCACCGGTTCGTCGTGATGCTCGGCGGCGTCGGCCAGCACCTCGGCCACATGGAGCACGGCGGCGATCAGCGAGAACGGGCGGATCTCCAGCGGCGCATTGGCGTCCTTGAAGGCCTCCACCATGCGATCAGGGAAATGCCAGTGCGAGGCCAGCGACGCCGTCACGTCGGCATGCGTGCAGCCGAAGCGGTGCTCTTCCAACGAGAAACGGCTGCCAGGCTCAGCGGCATGCGCCTCGACATCAGCCACAAGATGCGGTTCGTCGATGGCCATCAACAACTGGCCCGTGCGCAGCATCAGGCCGGCGAGGTAGGCGGTGTCGGTGGTCGCGCCATCGGCGCCCAGCATGCGGGAAAGGATGCGCGCGTAGTTGGCGGTCGCGATGCTGTGCCGCCAGAAGACGGTGCGGTCCAGGCCCTGCACCTTGGGAAAGGCACCGCTCAGGCAGGCGGCCATGGCAAGGTTGCGCAGCGTCTCCAGGCCGAGGGCATGCGCCGCGTCGATGACGGTCGCGATCTGATGCGACGGGCTGTAATGGGCCGAGTTGGCCAGACGCAGCACCTTGGCGGTCAAGGCCCCGTCCTTCTCGATGAGGGCAGCGATCTGCGCCAGGCCGACGTTGTCGTCATCGAAGCTCTTGAGCAGCCTGGACGCCACCTCGGGCATGGTGGGCAAGGCGGTCTGCTTGACGAAAAAGCGCTCGGCGGCGGCGGCTGTCATCGTGGTCTACTTCCCGACATGGGACGAAAACCAGTCTAGGCCGCGGGGCGCGGACCCGCCACGAACTTCACCGGCCCTAAACGATCAGCAATGCACGGAAGTCGTTCACGTTCGTGAAGCTCGGGCCCGGCGTGAGCAGGTCGCCCAGCGGCGCGAAGAAGCTGGCGCTGTCATGACCGTCCAGCAGCGCCTGCGGGTTGAGGCCCAGGGCCCGGGCACGCGCCAGGCTGGTGGGCGTCACCAATGCGCCGGCATGCGGGCCGACGCCGTCGATGCCATCGGTATCGGCGGCCAGCGCGTACACGCCCGGCTCGCCCTGCAACGCCAACGCGCAACCCAGCAGGAACTCGGTGGCTCGGCCGCCTTTCCCGACGGGCTGGCGGGTGTCGACGGTCACGGTTGTCTCGCCGCCGGACAGGATCACGCAGGGCCTGGCGAACGGCTCCCCGCGCCGCGCAACGG